>JBNKYI010000216.1:0-4919 GCA_050300815.1 Fibrobacterales bacterium | reverse complement strand
ACTATTGCACTTTCAATTCTTGTCGAATTGCTTGGGTTGTTCATCATGAACAAACAGTTTAGTCAAGATTGAGTGGTTTAGCGCTTGTGCGTTTGCTAGTTGTGTTCTTGGATTGTGGTTAGCCATCCCATCAACAAAGTCACGACTAAACCAATCACACCCACTAGGGTCGTAGCAACTGCAATTCCATTTATTTTTTTATGCAGATCAACCCTCCCTTTTTTCGCCATGCTTATTCCCCAGACAAAGAGTCCGGTGTTGAGGGTAACAACAATTTGCACAAAGAGTAGATAGGCCGCTTCTTTTGACATTCAACAATCCTCAATTTTTGTTAATGGAAAAAGTATAGAATTTAAAAAGACCTCTCAAAATTCATTTCTCTCTTTTTTCCCAAACTGGTCCCTTATTGCTGAAGGCCGATGAAGGCGGGGTTCACCAAAAACATCACCATTATAAAAGGCCAATTTGGGAAATTTCTGATAAATCACAAATTCTCAACTATTTTTTTGAGGTGAATGAGAATCAAAAAACAGGGCGGCTTTCTTTTGTGCCCCAATGGCTATGGACCTTTTGTGGGCATCTCTGCATTATCTTAGGGATCTTAGGAATTTTTCTTCCTGTGTTGCCAACGACGCCCTTTATTTTACTCGCCTCAGCCTGCTATCTCAGGGGATCACCCCATCTTCATCGCAAACTCAGAGCTCACGCCCGCTTTGGCCCTATGCTTATCGACTGGGAAGAAGGCAAGGGCATTCCTTTAAAAATCAAAATTTTAGCACTAAGCACCATGTGGATCTTTTTGCTTTTTTCCGCTTTTATCGTCTTAAAATCTTGGCCCCTTAGAGCCATTCTCATGAGCACAGGAATCGGCGTGAGTTACTACCTCTACCGAATTCCTACAAAAAATTAAATCCGATGAAAACCGGGTAATTTCGGCCAAATCATTTCGCAAAAATGATCATTGAATTCGCCCATCGATCCATAGGTCCTCGGCATAACCCTATCCCACATGGGTTTATGCTCCATACACAGATACGAATAGACCTTGTCTTGCCAAGGGCTCAAAGTCTCTAGCACATTGCAATAGAGTTGTTCTCTGATATCAAAAGCATAAGTCAACTTGTTGTCTGGAGTCAGTTCTGTAGGCATCTGCAATAATTTTGAATGATTAAAGTTATTGCGCAATTCTTCGGCAAACCCCTTCAGCATTGTCACACAACCAAAGCTCACCCACATAACTTCTTCAGGGGCAAAGCGGTCCATTATTTTTTGAATCAATTCCTGATAATCTTCTTTCCACCCGGCGTAATACATCATCGGATGAACGTGAAAGCCCACTCGCAATCCTCGATCAGCCACTTGACGAGCGGCGTATAGACGTCGCTCTAAGGTCGCCGTTCCCTGTTCTTCATGTCTAATGATCGTCTCTGGATTGAGGGACCAAGAAGCCACGACATTCCCCGGAACAGGATTCTCAAGTAAATGCTTGATATTAGAAGACTTTGTCTTCAACTCTAACAAAATGTTTTCTTTGCCTTCGGCCCAGTCAAAAAGGCTATCGAGAATATTTCCCGTATTTCCCCACAAAAGAGAATCCGAATATTCTCCCGTTCCCACCCGGTAGCGCTTATTGTCGGGAATGTGTATCTCAGCTAGCTTCTCAGGCAAGTTCGTAGGAATTTTGATCACATCTTCTTCGTAGTGATTTTGTAGAACGCAATAACTGCATCCCATAGCGCAGTTATCAACTACCGAGAGCGTTTTCAAATTGCAGCACACCGCTTTTTCTGAAGCCGCTGGGCAAAGTCTAAAGGGATTGCCCTTAATCTCCCCTTCTTCATAGCGGTAGCGAGGGCGAAATTCGCGAAGGGCCTTATCGGGATACTCTCGAGGGGTGCGCAATAACTTTTCCCACTCTTGGCGAACTTCGGCAAACAACCACTTACCCGCTTGAGTAAAATTGCCCTTCTCGCCCTTTTCTTGAGCGAGTAACAAAAGCCCTTGAAGGCGAGCAATAAAGCCCTCTTCACGCCACATTCTCGCATCAACCAGCCACTGACTGCACTGCTTTAGGTTTTGCACTGACCAACGGTATTGAAACTCAATGTGGACTAAAAGTTCTCTGTCTTCATCAGCGAGTTTTTTAGATATCGCCTCACTGAGTGCTTGGGTAAGTTTGACATTCATGGCCCAAAAATAACTAAGCCTGCGACAGGCAGGCTTAGTTATTTTGTAAACTGGTCCCTTATAATGGGGATATTTTGGGGAATCCTGTTAATTCTTTAAGAAATCATTTAGAATCTTTACCTTCATCGACAGAGCTTGCTTTCTCAGGCTCTACTTTAACCGCAGGCGTATTTTCGAGCTTCTCTTTAGATTGCTCTTCGGGATGTACCTCAGGTTTCGTCTCTTCTTTGACTTCTTGCTTTTCTACTTCTTGTTTTTTTATTTGACCTTTGCTTCGACGCTTTTCAAAAAGCTTCAAACGATTTTCAATTTCTTGCATTTCAGGACGTGTCTGTCCGGAAAAAACACAACGGAATCCCAATTCAGGGCCGTGATAGCGAGGATCTTCATTATCCCGGTTACTATGTATCATTTCTTCTTTATCGCTATTCCAAGCTCCACCCTTGTAGATTCGGTAATGAGCAAAAATACTGCTGGCCTCAGGGTCTTCGTTACTCAAAAACCAGTCGAGATACCAAAAGGCATAGTTATCGAGCACCCATTCATGAACATTGCCCGCCATATCGTAGATTCCCCAAGGATTGGGTGCAAATGATTTTACAGCGATAGGGCCACCCGAGTGGTCATAATACGCCTTTTCTTTCGCTGAGTCTTTGTACTTCCCCCAATAAAAGTCAGAGTGTGTGCCCGCTTTGGCGGCATTTTCCCACTGAGCCTCAGAGGGGAGATCCCCCCCCACCTCGCGACAAAAGCGGCGCGCATCCTCCCAATTCACGTGTTGTACCGGAAGGCTATCCCCTTTGAATGTGCTCGGATTTTTGCCCGTAACAAAATCATAATGGGCCTGAGTTACTTCTGTTGCATTTATTCCATAAGCCTTCATTTGGCGCTCACCGCCCTTAAAAATAAAGGAAGACGCGGGGATTTCTACCCAAGGACCTCTGACCTGGGTCAATAATTTTTCATAGGCCGCTTCTTTTGCCAATTTTTCGGCCATTGCTTGAGCCGCCGCTAGAGAATCCGCTTTCATTTTTAGATTCACGTTTTTAAGGGAATCCCTAAAAACCCACTTTTGCACAGGCTCTAAAGCCATCAGCGCATCACTGAAAGAAAAATCTCCTTCAAAGGGAAGCAATTGTCCCTCTTGATAGACTAAAAGATCAAGCAATTGATAAGTGTACCAGCCCCCTTTGCCTCCTTCGGCAACAAGTTTAACGGGGCGCAGGTGTCTCACCAACTTAAAATTCAAAGTCTGAGCTTCTTCTTTGGGCTTAGCCAAATCATTTAAGAGCCTCTGCAATGCACTAGAATCTAATTTTGCTTGCCCCGTCCACACACCATCCACAAACAATTTTCCTTGAGGACGTTCTTCTAGTTTAACTTTTAACGCCACTGCCCTCTGGGTGTCTATCACCTTGCTCTTGATTCCGATTGGAGTCACCTCAAGGGTATCTTTCTGGGCAAATACATCTTCTAACATCGAATTTCGTTTTACCCATTCTGCATCCCATAATTTCGCCTGCTTAGAAACCGACGTTAAGGCTTGCTCAACCCCCAAGGCATAAAGAGAGTCATAGGCCTGATGATAAGCTTTATCTAAAGAACGCGTCGATTCTAAGGCATAATATCCTTTGATGAGCGTTTTTGTGAGTGAATCTTTTTTGCTATCAACTTGTTGGAGCTTCTCTTTAAGATAAAGAATTCGCTCTATTTGAGGGATAACAGGCGTTTCAATAGAGGGCCAAATCGTTGGGGCTTCGGCATCATCAACCATTTCATCGATTGGAGTCGGCAAAGGTTTTAAGTAAGCCTCTTGAAGTTGAAGTCTTCCGCGCTCAGGTTCAAAGACCCATGCCTTGGGCCACTTTCCCTCTTCGCTCAAATAAAGCAACTCAGCCTGCCCCGAACGCAAGGGAGAGATAAAAGGAGTTTGCCCCCAACGACCTGTTTTACTGTAAATTTCAATAGGACTGTCTTTTGATATCACATTAACGGCCGCCGCTTTGCCCGGACTGCTCAAGCTTTGCCAACCTTTATCGCTGAGATACCAAAGGGTGGGCACTTCAGATGTGTAGAGAGCTTCGCCATCAAAATAGATATCCTGAATATCCTGAAAACCCTTCGCCCCATTTTGGCGATAAAACTTGACTTTTGTCGCCTGCTCAAAATCTAATTCTTTAAGCGGGTAGCGATAAAGAGCCCCAGGGGCTTCAGAAGTCGGCACCCCCAAATAAAAACCATAAGACTCAGACCCGGTTTTATGACGTAACCACAGGGTGTTTTCCTCGGGAGCTTGCACCTTTTGAAATGGTGTAAGACGACCATCCTTTGCAGAACCAGCAGGAGCAACATAGGTTTTTGCCCCCGAGCGAATAGCTTCACTGGTTTCAATTTTTTGAACCCTAAAGTTCTTTAATTCATCAGCCCAAGCCGGCGCGAAGACCAAAATTCCCAAGGATAATCCCCAAATTTTCCATCCCTTAACCATAAATTCGTCCCTATAAAGTCTTGTGATACTGATCTGGCTTTTGAAAATAGCAACAATTTTCAGACCTATCGATTGCTGCAACTCCATATTAACCAATTTTTTGGGAACGTTCACGGATTTTATTTTTGGGGGGAGCTGAGAGACTCTCAGAGTCACCTCAGAGTCACCTCTGAGGTGACTCTGAGGTGTATTTAACCCTTATTTCTATCAAAATGCCTTTTTTAGCGAAATTTAAAGGGTTGCT
>JBNKYI010000215.1:0-4919 GCA_050300815.1 Fibrobacterales bacterium | reverse complement strand
ATTTTCTTTTGAATTTTAAGTAGAGTGAGAATCAATTGAAAGCCGAGAGGCGCGATGACCATCCATTTTAAGAGAGAGGTGTGCGCGATGACCTCTACTTTTTGAGACCAGATTCCTACGGCGACAAGAGAAAGCATGGCAAGAGTTAATCCCATCATATTCCACAAGAGGGTGTAGCTTTCGAGCTTGGCTAGAGGAGGAAGGTTTTTGAAAACCGAATCAAAATCTTTTTGCTTCAATTTCTTGTCGAGCATCAAAAACATTTTTGAGAGAACGGCGCTGACTCCAAATGCCGAATAGGCGCACAGACTCAAAAAGAGATGCAAAGTAAACCACGAGTTATAGAAGTTGCTACTGTAGTATTTTTCGGGCAAAATGACAGAGGTAATTAGAGCGGCAATAGACAGGGTAAGGGCAAAAAGCGAACTCTTTTGCGTAGAGGCAAACCAAGATCCGATCATTTGCAAGGTCGATATGAGCAGAGCCGAAAAGACGAGGGTTTCTCTAAAGCTGGCAAAAAAGGCGCCATTGCGATAAATGGCAAAAACGCTGAAGACAACCCAACCGTAGAGGTTAAAGAGAACCAAGAGCCCGGCGCCACTTTTTAAAAGAGCAGATGAGGCTTGGGCTGAGATCAAAATTTTGAAATAGATCGCAATAAGGGGCAAGCCCATCACCAATAAAGGCAATACACAGTGCATAAGGGTGATTTGGGTGATTTGATTTTCCATAGCGACTCAAACTTTCGTTTTATCCTTCTCAAAAATAGTGATATAATGGAGAATACGAACAATGGAAAAAATTCTCAGCAAACTTGTCATCTTTTTTCAGAGAAGCAAAAGCGGGCCAGGGGTAGACCGTAAGCTTTTGCAGATTTTAGAAATGAAGAAGAGCCGTCGGCCAATCGAATTCGCAAGCCGGCGTTGGGATCGCTACTTTGCGTCGCTCTTAGAGCAAATTGAGATTCCTCATTGGGGAAAAGTGCAGAGTTTCTCGCCGCTGGCAGAAGGTTCGGTGGCGAAAGTCTTTCGCGTGCAGTTTTTAACTCGAACGGGGGCTGTGAAAATGATTTTCCCCCAAATTGATGTCGAAATCGCCTCAAAAGTGAGTTTTTGGAATAGAATAATGGGCTTTTTCACTTCGTTTTCTAAGGGTTTTGACTTGATGGCGTATGCGACTTCTTTGCACGAAAAGGCGAAGGGTGAGCTCAATTTATCTGCAGAGTTTAATCACCAAAAGCGCTTCGAAGAATTTTTTCAGCGCGTTCCCGAAATACGAATTCCCCGGGCACTGGGCATGGGGGCGCAGGGAAGGGCACTGGTTAGCGAATGTCTAGAAAGCCTAAATCTAGCGGAGTTTTTAAACGCGGCCTCACCGGCGCAGAGACAGTTGGCCAATGGATTGATCATCGACTTTTATCTCAAAAGTTTTTTTGAGTTGGGGTGGATCCACACCGATCCCAATCCGGGAAATTTTGGATTTAGAATTTCGGCAGAGGGGCGAGTGCAATTGGTGGTTTATGATTTGGGCGCGGTAGAAAAAGTGAATGAGACTCAACGAGAGGGATTTAAACTTTGGTTGCAAAGTGCATTGGCGGGTGAATTTTCTTTTAAGGCATTGGAGCAAATGGGCTGGGATCTACAGAGACTTGAACCACTTAAAGAAAAGTTAGGTGCTTTGTCTCAAATCTTATTAGAACCCTTTTTAAAGCAGGGAGCCTACGACTTGAAAATGTGGAATCGCAAAGCGCGAGTGCAGGCGTTATTAAGAGAAGAACGATGGGTGTTTATGAGTTCTGCTCCGGTGAGTCTTATCGGATGGATGAGGGCCTTTAAAGGGCTATTCTATTATGGAGAGGCGCTAGACGAAGGGTTTAACTTGGGAGACCGATTGAAGGGCTACAATAGGATTCAATCCCACGCGGTAGAGCGCAAAGCGCTTCGAGAGTTAAACGTATATAGAGAGGGCGAATCAGATCGTCAAATCGCAGATCTAGCTGGGTATCGGGCTGAAAAACAAATAGAAAAACAAACTAGAAAAGCAGAAGAAGAGGACATTCCGGTAGAACTTTTTATTCGTCTAGATCAAGACAATGAGGCAATGGTTAAATTAAAATTCAAAGCGTCAGCGATTTGCTATTTAGAGGATCTGATAGATCCTGAAGTTAAGTCAAAGTTAAACGAAAAAAAAATTTACATTCCCGATCTCATCTATAAGGCTCAAACGAGTGGTTATCAGCCGCAAAAATTATTTGAGTGGCAAGAGGGAAATAAAAAATTAACGGTTGAATTGAGGTCTATATGATTCGCGTACTTGTTGTTGATGATTCGTCTTTAGTTCGTCAAATTCTCAAGCAAAAACTCAGTGAGTTTGCAGACATTGATGTGGTAGCGACAGCGGCAGATCCCTATATCGCTAGAGATCGCATTGTTGAACTCAATCCCGATGTCATGACGCTCGACATAGAAATGCCCCGCATGGATGGTGTCGATTTTTTGCGTCGCCTAATGCCCCAGTTTCCAGTTCCCACGATTTGTTTTAGCTCTCTGGCGGGCAAGGGTTCAGATTTGGCGTTATCGGCGTTGGCTGCGGGGGCCGTAGATTATCTTACCAAACCGGCGTCGGGTCTTTCTCGTCAATTGCCCGAAATGGTGGCAGAGTTGGCAGGAAAAATTCGCGCAGCTGCAAAGGTGAATCGAGATTTACTAAAGAGAAATGCAACCCCCATTAACCGAATTTTGACGGCTCATCCCAAGGTGCTTAAAGGCTCGACAGATAAGGTGATTGCTTTGGGGGCTTCGACAGGAGGAACAGAAGCCCTGCGGCGAGTTTTAGAAACCTTACCTGCAGATATGCCTGGCATGGTGGTTGTGCAGCACATGCCTCCTATTATGACAATGAAGTTTGCTGAACGGCTAGATAGCCTTTGCGCTTTGCAGGTTAAAGAGGCGACTGATGCAGATCGGATCATTGCTGGGCGGGTTTTAATTGCACCGGGGGGCACCCAGATGAAGATTGAAAGATCGGGAGGGGTTTATCAGGTGAGAATTTTGCCGGGCGATTTAGTCAATGGGCATGCACCTAGCGTGGAAGTGCTCTTTGATTCGGTTGCTGAATATGCAGGTTCGAATGCGATTGGAGTAATGTTGACGGGCATGGGGCGCGACGGGGCAGATGCAATGCGTCGCATGCGCGATGCGGGGGCTAAAAATATCGTGCAAGACGAAGAGAGTTCGGTGGTTTGGGGGATGCCCGGTGAAGCCTTTAAAGCGGGAGCGGCCGACAAGGTCACTTCGCTTGATTTGATAGCCGGTGAAATGCTGCGATTAAGTGAAGAGCTTTAGAAGAGCAGATTTATAGTCGAATAACATTTTCAACACCAGCAATCTCTTTGAGGCGTCGAATCAGAGCGTTTAATTGAGCCAGTCCATGCACCTTAATTTGAAAGTGATTGCGAACATTTTCGCCCAAGGTGTCAATCGAAGCGCGAATCACGCTGATTCCAAAGGTTTGAAAGGTGTTGGTTATATCTCTGAGCAGAAAGTCTCGGTCTAAGGCGAGTATTTCGATTCCTATTTCAAAATAAGAGTTGTCGTCGGGTGTCCACCACACGGGAATGACTTCATCGGGATTTTTTTCTCGCTCAGAATTGACGACGGGGCAATCGACGTGGTGAATGTGAATTCCCTTTCCGGGAATAAATATTCCAAAGAGGGGATCGCCGGGCAAGGGGGCGCAGCATTCTGAAAAGTGCGCGAGGTTTATATTTTCAGAATTAATGAATAGAGCCTCTTGATTCATGCTGCGATGACCAAAATCTTCGGCAATTTGATCTCTAAAAAAGTCAATGGGAAGTTCGCCTGAACCTAATTGGTGAGTGAGCTCTTCGATGTCTGCAACCGGAAATTTCTTTGTGAAATATTCATCGTCGGGGCGCTTATCACCTAAGAGATCTAGGTTTTTTAGAGTGCGTGTAAAAATGGCTTTGCCCAATTGATTCCAGCGTTCGTTCTTACTGGCGCGAATAGAGCGGCGAATACAGCTCTTTGCTTTAGCGGTTTTGGCAAATTGCAACCATTCAGAACTGGGGTGTTGATTGTGGTTTCTGAGCACCCGAATGGTCTCGCCGTAGTTTAGCACTCGGTGCAGAGGAACATATTGATTGTTGATCCTCGCCCCGATGCACTGATCTCCTAGAGTGGTATGCACCGTATAGGCAAAATCGAGCACCGTAGCGCCAAAGGGCAATGTGATGTTGTCGCCTTTAGGGGTGCTGACAATGAGATCTTGAGCCTTTAAGTCAATTTTGAGAAATTCGAGAAACTCTTCTGAGTCAGTGATATCTTTTTGAGCCTCGACAATTTCTTCAAGCCAATGCACCTTGCGTTTTCCATCGGGCAGGCTTTTATAAGAAAAATGAGAGGCAAAGCCTTTTTCGGCGACATCGTTCATTTCTTTGCTGCGTATCTGAACTTCGACAATTTTATCTTCGCTACTGACCACAGTGGTATGCAACGACTGGTATAAATTGCTTTTGGGCGCAGAAATATAATCTTTAAATCTAGACTGCAAAGGAGACCACAAGCGATGCACGACACCTAATGAGCGATAGCAATCGTCTTCACTTTGGGTGATGATTCGCAGAGCGAAAATGTCATAGATGTTATCAATTTCAAGTTTTCGGTTTTTAATAAGACAATCCTGCGCTCCGGACGAAAGAAACACACGCTTGCGAATGGCGTTATCGCTGAATCCGGCGCTTTCAGAACTTTGCCGTCCATCTTTATTTGATAGAATTGACCATCAACAGCGACCATCCCTCCATCAAGGCTCCGGAATACGCCAAGGCCGAAATCACCGTGTCGCTTAAGCTCGCCGCATGTGACATCTCCATCATACCGACCTTGCTCCAAAGCCGT
>JBNKYI010000214.1:0-4923 GCA_050300815.1 Fibrobacterales bacterium | reverse complement strand
ATTAGAGATTTTGCAAACAGCGGAAAGCTCGTTATTTATAGCGATCATGTGCATGGGGCCACCCGAGGACGCCCTGACTATCTGTTACAAAACAGCCCCGCTTTAAAAACCTTGCGCACTGAAGACAACTACCTCTTTGGACGCATCGCTCCCGAGCCCTCGAGCAAAAATTTGACGGCAGTGCGCGAAGCCCTTGCCAAAGAAAATTCCCCCTTCAAATTGGGAGTGATTTTTGACCCCGATGGAGACCGCATCCGTTATTACGACGGAGAGGTTGAAATTGATATGAACCGTTTTGGAGCAATGGCCTTTCATTATATGGCCGTTCACAAAAAATTGAAAGGGGTGCTGGCCAAGTCGGTTGCGACTTCGAATTTTGCCAATGCCATCGCCAAAGGTTTAGGAGTTGAAGTTGCTGAAACTGCGGTGGGCTTCAAGAATTTTCGCCCCCTTTTAAAACCCGGTGCTGAGCCTATGGCTCTGATCGCCTTTGAAGAATCTGACGGAATTTCTGGTTTTAACAACACCATCGAAAAAGACGCTCAGTTTGGTTTATTGCTCTCTATTGAGATGATGGCAACGACTGGCAAATCTTTAGGATCTTATCTCAAAGAACTTCAAGAAGAATACGGTTATTTCTACCCTGAGCGCGCGGGATTTGAAGTTGAAAAATCGATGGCGGGAGCCCCTTTGCTCGCCAAGGTAAAAGCTCTAGAAACCAAAGTATCAGTGGGAGCCTCTCTGCAAATCGGCGAAAAAAGCAAAAAAATCGCAGAAATTCTTACTCTTGATGGGGTAAAGGTCATCTTTGATGACGAAAGTTGGATGCTGATTCGCCCTTCGGGAACAGAACCCAAAGTTCGCATTTACACCGAATGTCGAGTAGAAAGTGAGAAAGAGGCCATGTTCCAAGCGGCGAAAGATCTTTTTTACGCTTAATGTCATCTAAGGTTTCTTTTTGTTGACTGGGATCGTCTTAAGAGTGTCCCATCAACAAAAGGAGCAAAGATGGTTCTATTCCAAAACAAAATGCCAAAGCCTTTTCCCTCTTTAAGGAAAGGGCCTTTTTTTACGAAAAAGCCATTATCCACCCTTAGCAGAGTCTTTTGTTTCGCGCTTTGGCTCTCTTGGCTTTCTCTGCTATTTACCGGGTGCTCAGAAAATCAAGAAAGCCCTTCGGCAATTCCTCATCTTTCCACCGCGTCTTTAGAGTTAGGCTATTACCCGAGTTTGCCGGATTCTGTACAAGGCAAAGTGATTATTCAGCCGACAAATGCGCTGGGCTTTGAGATCGAATTGCAAAATAATCCTCAGCTTCTCACCGATTTAGTTCCTGATACCTCCACCCAAATTGAAGGGATTTTTCAAGATGCCCAAAATCGAATTTTATACCAAGGAGATACAACTTTGGCGGTTTTAGGAGGAGTGCGAACGAATTTGGAAATGACCTTGCGGCCCCAATTTAAAAGTCTGTGGGTCGAAATTCCATTAGGGTATGGAAATCCCTTAGGAATTCAACAAGGCGAATTGATTCTTATTGCTGCAGGTGATTCAACTTTGTTCCCTTTAGTCATTGCGAGCAATGAAAAAGGGAGGATAGAGATCCCCCGTCTTTTTCTCAATACCGAGTACCAATGGCAATTACAACTTAAAGATTCGACAAATCAAGTTCTTTATGAGGATGTTCGGGTGCTTAGCGGAAATGATCTACTCGACTCAAGTTATGTTTTTCAACTGCGCTCTCTCTTTGCCGAAGTCGGCTTGACCTTATTTTTGCCTAACCCTGATGAAATTTCTTTTCACTACGAATTTAAAAACCGCAGTTTGCGGCTTCCGCAAAGTCAAGAGCTGCGAATCACTGAATTTATGGCTAATCCTAAAAGCTCGGGTGATGAGTGGGAGTGGGTCGAGATTTTTAATCAATCTTTAGACACCTTAATATTGGATTCTTGCTTTTTGAAACGCTCAATGGAAAGCGCTTCGGGGGCGTCAATATCTTCGCCTTTGGTGGGAGGACGAATTGCTCCCTTTAGCTATCTGAGCTTAGGGAGAGACTCTTCTCAGGCGAGTCAAATTTACAGTGGATTAACGTTGCTGAATTCAGGACAAAGTTTGGTGCTAGATTGCTCAGGAGAGTTAATTGATAGTGTGGATTATCGCCTACAAGGTTTTGACTTGCTGTTGAACTCAGGGCATTCGGTTGCTCTACGCCTTGATGAAACCTCTTGGAATTCGCCTTTAAATTCACTTTCTTGGTGTCTTTCAAACGAGCTCTTTTTCATAGATAGCCTCGTGCAATACGGCTCGCCAGGCAAAGAAAATTCATGTACCGCGCTCTAAAAAAATTGCATTGGTGATTTTCTCTAAAAACCTCAAAGGTTAGGGGCATTTTTTTCCCTCTTAGAATAAAATGCCTCAATTTTCTTTAGGTTTTACTGCAGATTCCCGAGTAAACGTCATTTTCCTTCAATTTGTTGTTGTCTTTTTATTGGCATGATTTTGGCTTTGCTTGCCTTTATGGTTAATGGTTTACACACAGCCTCAAAGGGCATGCAAATACTCCTCGACAAGGTCGACGTGGTTTCTAATAACCTCGCCAACGCCAACACCGTAGGATTTAAAAAGTCGATGTTAGTCAGTGAAACAGAAATCAAAATCTCGCGCAATGACGAGTATTTACTGCACCAAGATGAAAATCAGAAAATGAGTTTCAATCATATTGATTTCAAACAAGGCCCGATGATTGAAACAGGTAATCCTCTTGATATTGCCCTTGAAGGGGAGGGTTATATCAAGATTTTAATGAATAATGAAACGGCCTATACTCGCATGGGCAGTCTCTCTCTCAACGCCTTAGGTGAACTGATCACTTTAAATGGAAACCAGGTGCTCGACGAAAGCGGTTCGCCTTTGCTTATTGGCGCAGGTAAGGTTACGTTTTCGAGCACAGGAGAGGTTTACGAAGATGGGGGATTCATTGGAAAGCTGGGCTTAGTCAATTTTGATAAGGGAGTGTCTATGTATCCCGAAGGAAATAATGCCTTCTTGCCTGCTGACCCTGAGGCAGACTCGCACCCCTCTACCGAAATGAGAATTCGCCAAGGTTATATCGAGGGTTCTAATGTGAACAGCATCGACTCAATGATTGAGCTCATTCGCCACCAAAGACAATTTGAATCCGGTCAGAAAGTCATTCAGAGTATCGACGAGACCCTAGATAAGGCTGTTAACCAAATTGGTGCGGTCAATTAGTTTAAGGAGTAACCCATGATTAGATCTTTATACACTGCGGCCACTGGCATGAAGGCCAACCAGCTCTACATCGACAATATTTCAAACAATCTTTCGAATGTGAATACCATGGGATTCAAGAAATCCCGAATTGATTTTGAAGATTTGATCTATCAGAATTTAAGCTCATCAGGAGTGCAAAGAGAAGATGGCACCAGCAAACCTGCAGGTTTGCAAGTCGGTTTAGGGGTTAGTCCCATTGCCAACCAAAAAATTTTCGTTCAAGGCAACTTAGTGCAAACAGGAAATGCCACAGACTTAGCCATACAAGGGGATGGTTTCTTTCAGATTCGTCTTCCCAGTGGTGAAATGGCCTATTCGCGAGATGGGAGTTTAAAAATTAACTCTGAGGGTTATCTTACAAACTCTGAAGGTTATTTGCTTGAGCCCAACATCGTTGTTCCTGAGGTCTATGAAAACTTAACGATTTCAGCCCAAGGGCAAGTTGCTGTGAATATTCCCGGAGAAGATTTGCCCTATGCATTGGGCGAAATAGAAACGGCTCGTTTTGTAAATCCCGCTGGGCTCGAATCTTTGGGGGGGAACCTCTATCGCTCTACCGAAGCCAGCGGTTTGCCCTTGGTTGATCTTCCGGGTAACGGCAATCACGGAGTCTTGCGCAATCAATATTTAGAAGCGTCAAATGTGCAGTTGGTCGAAGAAATGGTGAATATGATTGTCGCTCAAAGAGCCTATGAGGTCAGTTCTAAATCCATAACCACTGCCGATGACATGTTGCAAACCACCAATCAATTGAAGAGATAAAAAATGATTAGAGGGATTGCATACGTTGTTTTTCTCACCTTTGTCTGCTCCGAAGCTTGGAGCCCGGTATTCAAAAGTGAGCTAAGCGTTGCCGGCGATGAAGTCGAATTTTCGCAAATGGTGCAGAATGAAATCCCCTCAATCTTAAATGCCTTAGCCAATGCGCCTATCGTGCGCATCGGTACCGGCCCCAAACCAAGAACATTTGCTATAGGTCCCTTGTGCCGCAACTGGCTAATGCCGAGGGCGAAGCGCTTGGGCGTTGAAGTGGAATGCCCTGAAAAAGGGAGTCTCGAAATCAAGCGACAGGGGGAATGGTCTGCCTTTGACGAAATTCTCCTCGATCTCAATGAAAAAATTCACCAGCAACTAGGGAGCAAATCTAAAGATTCGGTGCATTGGGATTTGAGTCCTAAAATCGACGGCATTTGGAAGCTCGCAGCGAAAGACTCTTTGAATTGGAAAGGGCTCAGCGATTTAAAATGGGGATATAGCCAAAACATCCTTCTCGAAGTTTTTCATGAAGGGCAGAGGGTGAGTCAAAAGCGTTTTCAGTTGCACACCGAAAAATTTATTCAGGTTCCGGTGACAACTCGGAGTTTAATGCGCGCGCAAAATATTGCTCAAGGCGATTACGATTGGGAGTGGAGATCGGCTCGCCGCTTTCCCCGAGCACTGCCCGAAGGCTTAGAGCTGGCGGGAATGAAAACAAAGAGAACCTTGGGCAAAGGCACTCCACTTTCGAGTCACGATGTCGAGCTTCCGTGGTTGATTGAAAAAGGGCAAAAGGTTCTGTTGCAACATCCCCAATTTGGAGAGGGAATTCAAATTGCGGGAAAGGCTTTGCAAAAGGGGAGACCTGGTGAT
>JBNKYI010000213.1:0-4946 GCA_050300815.1 Fibrobacterales bacterium | reverse complement strand
ACTATAAGACAGTTTTTAGAGGAAGCAGTAGAAGCGCAATGTGAAGGGTTAATGGTGAAAACATTAGAAGAAAACCCTAATGCTGGTGTGGTTGGGGCAAAGATCATCAATCCTGGAACTCCAAAAATTATTCAGCATTCAGGTGGCGTTCTAACTCAAGCAGAAGATTGGATTAATAATGTGATTCTATTTGGATCTATTGAAGATAAGGGTCAATTCAATAATATTAGTCAAAGAGACTATCTGATGGGGTGTGCCAATTTATATCGTAAAGAAGCATTTTATAACGTAGGTGATTTTCACCTAATGTTTTCTCCGACACAATTTGATGACGTCGATCACCACTTAAGGATGAGACTAAAAGGCTATCAAGTTCTTTTTAATGGTTTTATCGAAATTATTCACCTCAGAAAGTCAGGTGGCCCAGCAAATGTCAATCATATTGCAAATCGATTTAAACTAGAGAAGAAATACACCAAAGAAGAAATTCAATCCATTTTAAATCAAGGCTCCCTTCATAACTTCATTCAACTACATCCATGGATAATGAAAAAATAAACACAACATTTCTAAAAAACCTATTGATATGAATACGCAAAATCCCAATTTAGAATGGATTAAAATACAGAGGGCTCAATCTTTCTGGGATAAAGGAAATAAATCTGATGCTTTTGAAATTATTAATAATGAGCTAGTCACAAACTTTTCAAATCCAGATTTATGGATTACCAAAGTCAAATGGGAACTCGAAATTAACAACATCAAGAAAGCTTATGTAACAGCAAAAGAATTTTGGAAGCAAACAAAGCACCCCTATGCAATCGAAATTATAATTTTGACTTCGAACCTTATTTTAGAATCTCACAACCAGCTTGAAAATAAGGGCTATTCTATTGAAATTGTAAACGCAATCTCTAATTATTATTCTCAAATTTTTTTACAAAAAACGATCACTACAAATCTTGCCCAATTGAAAAGCCAGATAATATTGTTTGGCAATGCTGGCTGCAAGGCGCTGAAAAAATGCCTGAGTCCGTTATCTATTGTGTGCAATCCGTTTTAAAACATCACCCTGAGCACAAACATGTATTGATTACAGAATCTAACCTTTCTGATTATATAACTATACCCGAAGAAATAATGCAAAAGTACCACAAAGGCATTATTCCTAAACCTCAATTTTCAGACATCATACGCTGCTACCTTCTCGCCGAATACGGAGGAATTTGGCTTGATTCCACTGTTTTATTGGAGAAGCCGCTACCCAAAGACATTTTAGAATCCGATTTTTTTGTCTTTAAAAAAGAGGATAAAATTGGTTTTAGCAACTGGCTGATGTCATCAGGAAAAAATCACCCTTTAATAGAGATGATCAAGGATTTACTTACCCACTATTGGAAAAAAAACGATGAATTAATTTATTATTTCATCATGCATTGGCTTTTTTCAGCTGCTCAGCAAGCCAGTAAATACCTAACCGAGATTTACGATCGAATCCCATTTTACGACCGAATTCCCTATCATGAATTACAAGAAGCCATCAAAATAGATTTGCCTCCAGATCAGTTGCTGAGATACAAAAATTCTCATTTCTTACACAAATTAAACCACCGAGATGAAGAAAAAATGATGAAACACAAAAGCATCCTTTTTGACAATTCCACCCTGCCCTTCATAAATTTTTAGCGGTTGATATTATTTTTTAGACGTGTCTTTTATGCACTCTAAAATATTTAAAATGGGAGCCCAATGAAAACTTTCAAAATCTACACTCTTGCCGTCTTTCTCACTCTTTTTTTTGTTCTTCCTTTAGCTGCTCAAGAAAACACCCCTGATGAGCCCTCCCTCGACGAAGAAGCTTGGGCCACTTATCAAGCCACTATCGAAGAATCACTGCAGTGGAAAACCGGCACACAAATTTTAGCCGACGAAAAGGTTGAACTAAATCTACCCGAAAACCTTCGTTTTCTCGATTCTCAAGATGGCCAAAAGGTTCTAACTCAACTGTGGGGAAACCCTGAAAGTCCTGATGTTTTAGGCGTGATCTTCCCCGTCGACTGCTCTCCCAGTCAACTCAATTGTTGGGGAGCTGTTTTGACTTATGAATCCGATGGGCATATCGATGATGAAGATGCCGCCGATATTGACTACAACGATTTGCTCGAAGACATGCAAGAATCAGCCAAAGAAACAAACAAAGAAAGAGTCAAGTTGGGATATGAAACCATTGAAATCAAAGGATGGGCCGTACCTCCTTACTATGATTCAGCGACAAAGAAATTGCATTGGGCGAAAGAAATTTCCTTTATGGGAAGCAATGAAAATACGCTAAACTACAATCTGAGAATTTTGGGGCGCGAAGGCGTATTTGTATTGAATGTCGTTTCGGGAATGAGCCAACTCGCAGCTGTTCAAGAAGCCGTCTCAGAATTAACCGACATTACCCACTTCACTGAAGGTAACCTTTACTCCGACTACAACTCCGCGACAGATCACCTCGCCGAATATGGAATTGCCGCTCTTATCGGAGGCAAGCTACTCGCTAAAGGAGGACTTTTAAAAGGCTTAATCGCACTTCTCATTGCAGGTAAAAAATTTATTATTGTGGGAGGCATTGCCATTGCCGCATTTTTTCGCAAATTTTTTAAGGGCAACAACGCCTAGTTACTCACTCTTTGATGCCCACACCCTCTAATCCGAAAACTGCTCTCCTATGGATACCAACGATCTTTACCAACGAATTCAACTCTTACTAGGCGAAGCTCGCGAAGAGGTGTTAAAGTCACTTCCTAAAGATGAACACCCCAACGGCACCGTCACCCCCCGACAACTGGCTTTTTACCTCGAAGGGATGATCTTGGCGCTAAGGGGGCCTTCAGAAAAGAGCCCTAATCCCTTTGAAGATTTATCCGGAAACATTGACAATAACAAGGTTTTGAAAAAACTTCGCGTTGCCTACAATTTGAAGTCTGAAGAATTGCAACAAATTTTTGCGTTCACTGGTGAAGACCTTTCAACACACGAGATCAATTCTTTTTTTCGAAGCGAAGGCCATAAACATTACAAAACTTGCTCATGGCCAGTACTTTTGACTTTTATTGAGGGATTAAAGGTTTTTTTGAAAGGGCGTTCCTAACAAGTCCCAACGGGACGGCATAAGATTCCATAGCACTGACCCTATATCCCTACATACGCACCTTCAACGATGCACTGAGTACGATCGTTCGACTTATCTGTCCCCTTCAGGGTCTAACAAGTCCCAAAGGGACGCCATAAGATTCCATAGGGCGAAGCCCTATGAAAAACACCACCCACTATTCCCACACATATCTTTCATCATATTCAATTTTGAACTTATCCAAATAACCGACAAACTCTTCTTTAAAGTTTTTCTTTGAGTGGTGAGCGTGTTGATTTCTGATATACGAGTTTACTCTTTCAACCTGACTTGGATTTACAGAAAAAGCACCATATCCATCTTGCCAATAGAAATTCTTATACTCTTCACCTTGGTTCTTGATCCATTTAGAGGAACTTGCTTTTAATTCTTGCACCAATTTCATTAGTGGAATTTTTTGTGAGAGCATACATAAGATGTGAACATGATCTGTATAACCTCCCACATTTATCACAGGACATCCCATGCTATTACAAATTCCACCAAGGTAAGCGTGCAGCTCTGATTCCACTGGCGGCTTAATCACGGGCAGCCTATACTTTGTGCTGTACACGATGTGTACGTAGTTTTTTACGAGTGATTGTCCCATACACAGCTCCTATCCTACCCTAACATATATTCTCAACGACGCACTATGTACTGTCGTTGGGATATCTGCCCCCTTCAGGGTCTACCTAGTCCCGAAGGGACGCGATACATCTCCATAGGGCGAAGCCCTATGAAAAACACCACCCACATATCCCATACGCACCTTCAACGACGCAATGCGTACGATCGTTCGACTTATCTGACCCCTTCGGGGGCTACTAAGTCCCAAAGGGACGCCATAAGATTCCATAGGGCAAAGCCCTATGAAAAACATCTAAACGATCTCTCTTAAATCCCCAAAGAAAACTTCAAACTTTTCAGCGTATTCATCATCAACATCGTAATGGTCATAGGACCTACGCCACCGGGAACCGGCGTGATATAACCCGCGATTTCACTGGCTTTTTCAAAATCCACATCGCCTTTTAGAAGCGCGATTTTTTTGCCTGTTTTTTCTGAAATCTTTTCGCCCACGCGGTTAACACCCACGTCGATCACGCAAGCGCCAGGTTTGATCCATTCGGCCTTAACAAGATCGGGCACCCCCGCAGCGACAATCAAAATATCGGCGCGGCGGCAATGAGATTCCATATCCACCGTGCCCGTATGCACCACTGTTACCGTCGCATTAGCCGCCAC
This sequence comes from Fibrobacterales bacterium, assembly GCA_050300815.1. Taxonomy (GTDB): domain Bacteria; phylum Fibrobacterota; class Fibrobacteria; order Fibrobacterales; family CAWVXU01; genus JBNKYI01. Next base: position 541 of record JBNKYI010000213.1, on the reverse strand, counting down.
TCCCTTTTGCAACATCATTACGGCAATGGGTTTGCCCACAATATTTGAGCGACCAACGACCACCACTTCTTTGCCTTTAGTCTCAACGCCCGCACGTTTGATCATCTCTTGAATACCCGCAGGGGTGCAAGGGGGGAATTTCACTTCATCTCCACCGATCAACAAGCGACCGACGTTTACGGGGTGAAAGCCATCGACATCTTTTTCCAGGTCGATCGTGTTGAGCACGGCTTCTTCGTCGATGTGTTTGGGCAGGGGAAGCTGCACCAAAATGCCGTGAATCGTGGGATCTGCGCTCAACGTGCGCACCAGGCCTTCCACGTCAGCCTGACTGGCATCACCCGGATTACTTTACGAAGAATCACAAGAAATATATCGAGTATCTCCATAATCAGGTCCGGGAGCTGATGACCGACTATGGCAAAGTGGGCATGCTTTTCTTCGATGGACTCGGCGGTAAAGAGACCGATTGGGAAGGCAAAAAGTTGATCGCGATGTGCCGCGAGCTTCAGCCTGGGATCATGATCAACAACCGATGTGG
>JBNKYI010000212.1:0-4952 GCA_050300815.1 Fibrobacterales bacterium | reverse complement strand
TATTCTTTAACTGAGCTGTGCAAAAGCGCAGGACCCCCTTTTGTGAATCGACAAAAGGGGAGTAAAACGATTCAGCTCAGTTGCCGCTCAGCTCATTGGCTTCAGCGCCGAAGAAAAAATGAATTTTCATTCACGGTGTTTATGAAAATTGCAAACTCAACTGCAAAAAGAATTTCAGCGCAAACAAATAAAAGCTTTTAGACTAAAAGAAAAAGTAGCGGGCACCAATCTTTAAAGTCGTATAAAAATCGCTTCCGCCGCCACCGCTTATATTTTTTTGAATCGTGGGATCAAGTAAAATAAAAACCTCTAAGGGAGCTGTTAAAAACTCATAGCCCAATCCCACCGAGCCTATTAATTTCAATGCACTTCCCCCGTTCCAGCCGGCAAAACCACCGCCACCACCGAGATAAACATTCGTGGTGCCTTGGGGAAATTTCAACAAATCAGACATGATTTTTAAAAAGCGAATATTCGTCGAATAGCTGCCTAAGTCGAGCTCAGAAGATAAAACCAAATCAATTCCAAAGCCGGGATCAAAGCGATAATGGCCAATGGCCCCAAGGTTTTCATGGGAATTCCCCCCCTGCAAATATCCCCCGATGCCAAAAATTTTAGGAGGTGCCTTTTGCGCCCAAAGTAGCGAACTAAACACTAGACAGACAAAGACCATTTTTTTCATAATTCCTCACTGTTTTTTAAGATCTCTAATGACCATACAGAATACAGATAACTAATTTCTGCTTTTGCAAAAATAACAAACGAATCTGGTACCCGTAATGTCTGAACAAATCTCACAACGAATAGAAGAGCTCACTCAAAAACTCAACGAAGCAAATCGCCTATACTATTTGGGACAAAATACGGGATTACGCGACCAAGAATTTGATCAATTGCTCGGCGAGCTTATCGATCTAGAAAAAGAGCACCCCCATCTTCGCCTTACTCACAGTCCGACTCAAAGGGTAGGTTCAGATTTGACAGAAGGCTTTGCCAAAGTCACCCACCAAATTCCCATGCTCTCGATCAGCAACACATATAGTGCAGAAGAGCTCATCGGATTTATTTCGGGAATTTCTGAAAATTTGCAAAAGGAAAATGTAGAGTGGGTCGCCGAGCAAAAAATCGATGGCGTTTCTCTCGCGTTGATTTATCAAAAGGGCACTCTTACCCAAGCCATTACCCGAGGAGATGGAAACGTGGGAGACGACATCACCGCCAATGCCAAATACATCCTCGGCATTCCTCACTACCTTAAAGAACGCGCCGACATTGAAGTGCGCGGAGAAGTCTATATGAAACGCTCAGACTTCAACCAATTGCTAGATCGTTTAGAGGCCGAAGGCAAACCGAAGCTCGCCAATCCGCGCAATACGACAGCGGGAACGATCAAAATGAAAGATGCCCACGAAGTTGCTCGACGCAAACTTCACTTTTTCGCCTTTAACCTTGTGCGAGGAATCCCCAATGAAAAGCATCACCAAAACTTGGAATGGCTCGCCCAGCAAGGGTTTGCGATCAATGCTTATTTAAAATCAACGAATCCTCAAGAAATCATCGACTATTGTCAAACCACAGCCGAAAAACGACCTGAATTAGAACACGACATTGACGGCATGGTGATCAAGCTCAACAGCCTCAATGACCAAGAGCGCTTGGGCAATACCTCAAAAAGCCCTCGCTGGGTTACGGCCTTAAAGTTTGAAGCCGAATCGGCACTTACTCAACTCGAATCGATCGAGCTACAAGTAGGACGTACGGGAGTCATCACTCCCGTTGCCAATCTCACTCCCGTCTCTTTGTGTGGCACAACCGTAAAGAGAGCAACCCTGCATAACTTTGCCGAAATTAAGCGTCTCGATCTGAGACAAGGAGATTGGGTTTATATCGAGAAGGGAGGTGAAATCATTCCCAAAATTACCCGCGTCGAAACCTCGCAACGAGATCCCTTTTCTCAACCCATTCAAGAACCCCAACACTGCCCCGTCTGTCAAAGTGATATCGAACGCGTTGAAGATGAAGTTGCCCTTCGCTGCCCTAACTTACTTTGTTCAGCTCAATTGCAGCGCTATATGGAGCACTTTGTTTCAAGACCTGCAATGAACATTGATAAAATAGGCCCTGCCCTTATTGAGCAACTCATTCAAGGCGAACACCTCAAAAGAGTTTCTGACTTTTATCACCTCACCGAAGAACGACTTTTACAACTCGAGCGAATGGCCCAAAAGTCTGCTCAAAATGTTTTAAATTCCATTGAAAAATCAAAATCGCAAGATCCCGCTGGGCTCGTGCATGGCTTGGGAATCAAACACGTCGGCCGCACCGCTGCAAAAACATTAATGCAACACTTCGGCTCTATTGAAAAGCTAGCCTCGGCTTCTTTTGAAGAACTCGAGAGAGTCAATGATATAGGCCATAAGACCGCTCAAGCAATTGCCGATTTTTTTGCGAATTCTAAAAATCAAGAGTTGCTTGATGAACTCAAAGAGCTGGGTCTAAACTTTACCGCTTCAATTCAAAGTGGAGTTAAAATTTTCACCGGAAAAACCTTTGTCATCACCGGAACCCTACCTGGAATGGATCGCGAAGAAGCCAGAGCTATTATCGAATTAAACGGAGGAAAGGTTTCGGGATCTGTCAGCAAAAAAACCAGTTACGTCTTAGCCGGAGAAGCTGCTGGCTCTAAGCTTGATAAAGCAAGGGCCTTAGAAATAAATGTCATTGATTTAGATCAATTCAGACTCATGCTCGAGGGTTAACCTGACTACAATGCCTATTGCTCTGCCAACTTAATTCATTTTAATTCAAAAATTGCCGCAACTTCTACTGATGCATTAAGGGGAAGTGACGAAACGCCCACCGCCATGCGACTGTGCTTACCTTCTTCACCAAACAACCTACTGGCCAAATCAGAAGCGCCATTGATCACCTGAGCCTGTTGAAAAAAATCAACTCGACTCGCCACAAAACCTTGAAGTTGAATAACGCCTAATAACTCTTGTAAATCAACAACAGATGCTGCTGCACACAGGCAATTAATAAAACATTGAGCGGCGGCCATCTTTGCTAAATCAATGCAATTCTCATCCACAAGACCTTCAGACATTAACACTCCCTCTTTAAAAGGCAGTTGTCCTGAAACATAAACCATTTTTCCTGAAATCTTTGCGGGCAAATAAGAAGCTAAGGGAGCTACGGGGCGAGTCACATCAATTTGAAGTTCTGCTAAATTCTTTAATAATTCCATTCTTTTTTCTCGTACGGGCTTGCCACCCTATTCAACTTAAAACTATTCTTTCTAAAGATATTCTAAGGAGTCTCATCATGAAAGTCACCAAGTATTTGCTCGTGTTACTCGCTCTTGGATTTTACCTTTCAGCCTGTGCAGGCCCTCAGACAATTGAAGACCCCGAGGATGGAGCGAATGAAAAATACAAGGACTAAGCGCCTTTCTTTCTCTTTTTATATCCTAACGTCTTTTCTTTCTTTCGTGTTTGTTCTCGGTTGTAGCCGTCAAGTATTTGAACAAGATGGCGGCTCTTCCTCTTTTATCCCCTCTTCAAGTTCTTTGAAGTCACCTGTTCAATCCTCAGCCGCCTCTTCTAAGACCTCCTCATCTTCGCAAGACATTTCTTCATCATCGCAAATTCAAGAGCTTCGCTCGTATAAGATGGACGTTATTGACGGAACCTCAGGAGTTTTAAAAATCCTCAACGACTCCCTCTTTTTTGTAGGAAATGGCATTTTTAAAGCAGACACCTTAAAAAGGAAGTGGATTCCATTAGACGACAAAGACAATGAGTACACTTACGATATCGTCTCTTTCAATCAAACATTTTATCGACTGAGTAGCCCTACCGGAAGATTTCAATACTATAACAACGGAAGGTGGAAGTCTGCGCCTTCGCTAAGTAGTTTTGAACCTCAACACATGGCTTTGCTCAATGACACCTTGTTGTGGAATGACGGATCGAGTTTCAATAAAATTTATTCAGAAAGCGTAGGCTTTCAAGCCAAATGGAATGGGCTGGGTTCAGAGCTGACTGAAAGTATCCAGACGTCTCCTAGTGGAGAAGTCGGTATCTGCCGGAAAACCTTTCGATGGCTCGACAGAGAGCAAGGAATATTTTTGAATTCAGGAGAGAAGTGCTCATATGCATTTCCCTATGAAGATCAATGGCTAACCTTTGACATCTCTATTTCAAACTCAAAATTGAGAATAATGGATGGCAATAAGCAAACCAACAATTTAAACCTTCCTTACGACACTCTTCCTCAGGTCTTTAACGACTCTGTGGGAGCTTTACTTTTTTACGCAGAACCGCAAGAACTTTATAGAGTTTCATCTACGAAAATTTCAAAATCGCCATTGCCCAATTTACCTCAAAACACCCAAAGCATTTTGTGGAAAGATTCGCTTTACATTGCTGTAAATGACGAAGGCAAACTTTATTTTCTCGCGCCCAATGAATAAGCGTCTAACCCCGTTTGCACAAGATTTCCAAACCGCCTTTAATTGAATTAGCTAGAGAAAGCGCGATCAAACTCTTCGGGAAGTTTCGCCTTTAACTCAGGGAAATTTGGAAATTCTAACGATGAAGCGTGTAAGCACAATCGTTTGATGCCCAACTCTTTACGCGCCCAATGATTTTTTTCAAAATCCCCATATCGGTCATCTCCGATCAAAGGATGCCCAATGTGTTCCATATGAACTCGTATCTGATGCATACGCCCCGTTTCTAAGCGAATTTCAATCAGGCTGTGCGTCTCTGTCGACTTTAAACTTTTATAAAAAGTCAATGCGCTCTGCCCCGCTTCTCCGGCCAGCATTTTTGATCCCTTAGCCGCATCCACACGACTCAAAGAAGCCGCAATCTTGCCTTCCCCCTCAAGTTTTCCCAACACCAATGCGTGATAAATTTTGATTGCCTTGCGCGAGCGAATCCAATCCG
>JBNKYI010000211.1:0-4972 GCA_050300815.1 Fibrobacterales bacterium | reverse complement strand
TTGATAATAACCCTCTTGATTCAAATTGATCTGAAGATCAGAACGATCACTAGAAAATTCGGTTGAATCTACAGGGATGTAATGGGTTTGAGCGGCATTGTTCACTGGTTCTTGCACAACAGGAGAGGAGGGGATGTTCTCTTTCATGGTGTATAAAACGCCACGTAAAGGAGGATGAGCTTTTCCATCCCAGCTCAATGTTCCTGTCAATACATGGGGTTGATCGGTTACTCCTCCGGCAGATTGATTTGGCGAGGAACAGCCCCAAAAAAGAGCTCCTAGTAGAAAAGAGCTTATCCAGAAAATCTGATGATGCACGAGAATCTTCATCCTTTCGCCAATCCAGTCCAGCGTTCTTTTAAGCGATTCATCTTATTTAAACCTCGCAATTGAATTTGTCAACGGGAACGCGTTGAACTGCATGCAAAAGACCTTGTCTGTTTCCTCTTCTTCTAATAAGAGATTGATGATCTCTTTGCGATAGGCATCCATTTTTTCAGTTACCTGCTTAAATTTTTCTTCTGTTGTTCCAAAAATGGAATAAGCGAGATGGCATTGATCTTTTGGAACCGAGTCAGAAGCTTCTAATGCTCGTAAAAGCATTTCTGAGCGAATGGTTCTTACAATCACTCCTGGGATATTTTCTCCAGAGATTAGAGTATTCATCCTGGTATATTTGCCTGAATCTTCTTTTTTCAATAAGTGAATTCTTTCTAAAATTTCTAAACCCTCTTGAACCTCTTTTTTCGTAAGACAAGGCCTCACTAATGCTCCAAGTTTTGCATAATTGCCTTTAAATGGCACTGACACGGCGAGCTCTAACAAAACGGGTAAATACCAATACTTGTAGTAATCGAATTGTCCTGGCCTGACTTTATGAAATAGGGATTGGTTTCGCAATTCTTTCAATTCGTTAAGATAATGTTGTTTTAAATCCGCCTTCTTGGCTTGATTAAAAAACACTAAGGCTCGAAAATACGCCGCTTTGCTTCCTGTGAGCCCTAAACCAATAATCAACTTTTCAGTAGATTCAGCAGATAGATTTCGAGTTCCTTTGAGAATCTGAGTTAAAAAAGCATTACTAGAAAAACCAGAGGACGCCGCAAATTGTCTTAAACTCGATCCATACCTTGTGCTTCGGCGATGCTCAAAGTGATCTTTGAGGTAGAGTCGATAATTATCGTATTCTAACACATCGGGTTCGCACGTCATTTTTTCCTCTAAAGCAGGCTTTGCGTCTAAGAATAAATCCCCCTAAAAATTGCTTCATCAATAGAGATTTTTCAACAAACAAACGAGATAAAAATGAAAACATTTCTAAAACGGGATGGAATTCATTGTGCTCTTTGATTTATGTGGATTTGTGTAACAACTGGAGTTGAGTTAACACCTTGTTAACAGAAGTTTCGAAACTTTCTTGTAAGTTGAGTTATGAGGCGATTGCCTTTTGAGGATTGATTCTAGATATGACAAAAGTATTAGGGATGCGACCTGTACTCAAAAGGAGATGAAGATGAAACAAAAAAGTAAAATCATTCGATATTTAAAGACTCAAGCATCTGGGCTGAAATGTTTTAATACGCTAAGCCTATTGACGATAGCCTTGCTATTTCAAGCAGGGTATTCTGACTATACATTTCGTTTAAATGTGATCAATATGAGTGGCGATGATGTGTTTTTTTCCGATTACACTCAATGGCGCTATGAAAACATGACATGGAATGATGTAGCATCCAATTATAACGATGAATATTTAGGAAATGATCCGGATTTTATGTCTCCTAAGGATTATGCACTTGAGTCTGATGCTTTTTGGGGAACTCCTTATGAATGGGATTTGATCGATCGAGCTCTTGAGCCCTATGTGGATAATATGGAAGATTATTCTGCAGGTACATTCGGTATCCCTTTGAAGGTGACTCGTGACTTTGCGTATATTCAAATGGTTTATCCTCCAACAGCGGGTTATCAATGGAGAATTCAATATGGGTGTCGGCAGGGTGAGTCAGACTATACTAAGGTGGATAATGAAAAAAATTGGCCTTCTTCTCCTGTGGTAGGCACGGGTTCTTCAAGAGTTTCGGCTGTGAATGATTACTACTTCGAATACGAATATTTCGTTCTAATCGGGGATTGCGCAGGGCAGGTGTATTGGGGTTATAACTTTTATGATGTATGGAATGAGTACATGGGTCACGACAATGCGGATTGGAGTGACTGGTCCAGTGCAAATACACCCACTAACGGTAATGAACAAGAATTGTTAGCCGATCACATACCTGATTTTGTGGATGGGATGGTGAAGGATATTCAATGTCGGGTAAAAAAACCAACGCGAAGCTACGATTTTAACTATGAAGACGTTTGGATGGGACGTACGGGAATTGGGGAGCCTCAATTTGTTTCCTGTGATACCCAAACAGGTTTGACCTGTTACAAGTCTGATCAACCTGCAACCGTATGTGATGCATATAATAACTGTGAATCCAATAAGTACAAAAACTGTGGTGATTATGAAATAAGGTGGGTCTTGGATAAGGAATACATCGTAACAGGCTGGCTTAATGCAGACCAAGATTTGTCGAATACTGATTGGGAAAAGCTTCACATTCACTTTGACAACGATGCCATTGATTCCAATTATTATGGTATTGAGCCTGCTTATGTTGAAATGCGCCTAGTGAGCACTCAGCAAGAAGTAGGTAAAACGGGGGATGCATATACCCTAAATACACGGTATGGGGGCAAAGCTTGGGAAACCACCAATAACCCTATAGAAGGTGATTATGAGTTTCAAGCCTACTTTGGTTGGACTCCCTGGCTAGATGTGGATGAAACCCAGTATAGTTTAGAGAATAACCACAAACGCTGGACAGATTGGTATGATGACGATATTGTAACAACGACTCGTGGGCAAATGCCGAACCGCACTCCAGATTCCTTTCAGTGTCGCAATAAGGATGACCATACCCAGATAGCCACCGATTATAATGATTGTATTTGGAACAATGTTGAGATTCGCTACAATTTTGGTTTTCGTGAGATATGTAATAGCAATTACAAAGACGGTTATGACAATGGCGTCTGTGATTGGTCTTATGTGGCCTTCAAAAACAGACGCATCATGTTAGGCCAATACGATTCAGCCGACTTTTACTTAGATGCTGCAGGTTATAGCCCAAAGGGTATTCATGCAGTCGAAGTCAACTTGCACTCAGATACCACTCAAGCCAATAATGGTGCGGAGCGTTGGACTTACGATCAAACAGATGGCAAAATTCGAGCGGGTTGGAATGAAAACTATTGCTTAGATGTTGCCTTTAGTCAAGATGGTGTGGGCCATGGAGACAATATTCAATTGTGGAAGTCTTGTGATGTTGATGACACGTGGGATTTTGATCCTTTTGATGGCCGTTTTAAACTTCGTGGAAGCAGTTATTGCCTAGATATTGCAGAAAGCAATGGGACTTATGCCAATGGCCAGAACGCACAGCTTAGATGGTGTGGTCAAACAGAAGAAGCTTTTGCGATTGAAAACATGTCTACCTACAAAATCCTTCGCCGAGACAATAGGGATATAGCCTTAGATTTGCCAGGGACAAATTCTTCTCAGAATTACCTTAAATTGCAGCAATCGGATGCCGATGCGGTGACTGAAACTTGGACGTATTATCCCCATTCAGGACGCATTCACGCTTCGTGGGATAAAAGCATGTGTGTCGATGTTGTTGGTGATGATCCAGGTTATAAGGGTCCGTTCATTCAAATTAGATCTTGTAACTTGATAACGGATTCTTACTGGGATATTGATAAATCCGTTGGTGACATTCGCAATCAAGACCACTCAAATATGTGCTTACAGTTGAGACCAGATGGTAAAGCAGAACAGTATTACTGTGACAACAATAATGGGAATGAGAAATGGTTCTTCTATTATGACTGATGCATAGTGAATCCATGATAAAAGCCTCCTTTGATAAGGGAGGCTTTTTTTGTGCATCCAGTATGGACGCGCTCTTGAGAATGTAATTATAACCCTTTGTAGAACGTTTCGGCATCAGGCCCCGTAGGGAAGGCCCCGCGAAGTTCGCACACCTTTGCAGCGAGCTGAACGCCTCTTGCTAAATATTCTTGGGGTTTTTGCTCTAAGAGAATCCCCAAGGCAAGACATGAAGTAAAACTATCGCCCGCCCCCACCGTGTCGATGATTTTTTTAACCAGACGCGCCTCTTGTTTTATGATTTTACCACTGTTCCAGAGCCACGCGCCTTCAGACCCTAAGGTTAGAGCAATATGACGGAGTCCAAACTTATAAGCGAGTTGGTGAATACACTCTTCCATATCTCCTTCGATCTCGTAGATGGTGGCAAGCGTTTCAAGCTCATCGTCGTTGATCTTTAAAATATTGGCGTGTTCTAGACAGAAGTTTGCGATTTCTACACTGAAAAAAGGCTGGCGAATATTGAGATCGCAAAGACGATATTCAACGTCTTCTTGAGCCCAAGCGTCAAGCAAACTTCGATTGTGTTTTGACTTCATGGCAAGAGAACCAAAAACCAGCATGTCGCCCTTTTTTTCGGGAGAATAAATTTCTTCCCAAGCGCAACCCTCGGCAATTTCAAAGCGGTGGGCTCCTGACGGGCTTTGATGAACTAAAACTTTGCCCGTCGGGCGTTCGGCTAAAATTCTTATCGGAGGAAGCGCTAGGGATTCGATCACCTTGGCGGCGCGAATTCCGAATTCATCCATTCCCAAAGCGCTATGGAGTTGAACTTTAATCTCTAAGTTTAGTTGTTTCTGAAGATTCATCAGATGAGCGGCGACATTAAGAGGGGCCCCACCTAAACGGGTCTCTGATTCGAAAACGTCAAAAACGATTTCTCCTAAGCAAGTGAGTTGTTTCATGCTAAATCCATAGGGTTAGGTTCAACAAGGGCACAAAGTTTAGAGTGACTGAGAATGACTTCTGCAG
>JBNKYI010000210.1:0-4975 GCA_050300815.1 Fibrobacterales bacterium | reverse complement strand
AAAGGCTTTTCCAAAATTTTGTATGTATTCGGGTGCGGGTTCTATTTTTTGGGGATGATTAGAACACGATGCAATAAGTGCGGTAATTATGATTGTGCCTATAATCTTTTTCATTTTTCCTACATGTCAATCTAACGTTTACGTTCATCGGCGCTTGCTTGGAGCAAATAATAGTTTAAATTTGCATGCCCGGGTGCCCCAAACTATTATTTGCGGAAAGCAATGCGTCCGCTGTAACTGCTTGTTAAACATTATGTAATTGAACTAATGATTTCGATAGATTTTTGAAAAATTGCTGATGCTATGGTTGTTCCTATGTTTTTTTCCAGTGATGATTTTATTGATTTGAATATTGTAGATAAGGTAGCAACTATCGGTTTTTCCTTATTGATTTCATCTTTTAAAGCTACTATTGACAAGTCTAAAATCTCTTTTTCAGCTTTATCGATAATTAGTTTAGAAAGTTGTTCGACTTCAGATATAAGTAGTTTTAAATCTTCGTGACTATTATTTATAATTTGACTAGAATCAATTGTGTTTGTTTGAAATTGTGAGTTTGAGATTGTACCATAATTATTTATAGTAACTGGCGTGGATTCAATAGGTTTTGAGTCTATAGCTGCGTTAATATTAAAATTACCAGATTTTTTTAAAGAAATAAGCCACTCTGTTAATTGAGTCCTTACAATAGTTGTAATGTTAAAAAACTCACTATATTGAACTACGAAGAATGGGAATTCATTTAGGTTAAATTTATTTTGAAAATTTATCGCCATCTCATGTGGTATGTCTAGTTTATATAGTGAATTTGAGTGTCCATCTGAAATTAGACTTTCAATATATGGTATGCTTGTGCCATATGGTTTTTTGGAGAAATACTCATGATCCTTTGAACTCTGAAAGATAATTTCTCGATGTTCCGATGTATAAGGATCTTCAGCCATAATCCGACCTTGAACCATTCGATATGAAGGAAGTTTATCCTTTGGACCATAACCATTTAATTCTGCTTGTAGCCATTTTGTTTGATTTTTAATATCAAATTCTTGTACAAGAATATTACTCTTCCTTAATATAGTAGATAAGCTTGTCTTTTGATCTAATGTTTCATTGATTAGATCGTTGATGTTGAAGGTCATATAAAAAGTATCCCAGATATGTTTAATAGTAGACTTATCTTGCCCCGTGGTGCAACCCCACCGTTACCTATCATTTTTAACTGATCAAAAAAAATAAGTTTACCTTATACCTTTGTGGATCGTCTAAGCGTAAAAAGTCAAAAATTATTTCTTGCGTATAAATGAAATTAAGGACAGATTATGATAGACGAATCCTGGGATTTTGACCAAAGAGTCACCCGGCTTTTGATAGAGGGATAAACGTGGCTGCCCGATTTGATCTAAACTCTAACTAAGAACGCAGACTACACTGATCACAATTTTCATAAACACCGTGAATGAAAATTCACTCTTCTCTTCGGCGCTGAACGCCAATGAGTAGGGCGGCAACTGAGCCCCTCATTTTGCTCGCAAAATTGGCGAAGACTAAACCTTAAATGCGCCCGGCGAATCTAGCCGCGTAGCGGTGGCCTTTCATCGCCCAGCCTTCAGCGGCGCCTGAGCTGAATCGCTTTACCCCCTTTTGACGATTTACAAAAGGGGGCCGCTATCGGCCGGCGCCGACGCATCAACATCAGGACTAGCCGTGAAATTCAAAGAATTGCACACCTCAGAGGTACCTCAGAGGTGCCTCTGAGGCCAGTTCTCAACTTTCATAAACACCATAAATGAAAAATCACTGAGATGCCATAGACTGCCGCTTTAACATCCTCAACATATAATGTATAGATTCAGAAGAATAACCGTGTAACAACAATCTAAAACCCGCTTTAAGAGTGCTCATTGGCACCATGGGGTGTTTGTTATTAACCCGCCACATCTGACTCTGGTCACCTATGATCTTGGTGACATAAACCGCGATGGTTTCGTCGAGTTGCAAAGAGTTTGCCGCTCTCCAAAAGTCATTGTCAGACAAGAACAACTGAAAAATAGGCGTGTATAACTCTATCGCTGTTTCGGTGTCTAAGAAATTATGCCATTTATTGCTAAAGTGCTCTAAATGAAAAGGGCCATCGGTAATCGCATCAAAATTTATTTTAGCTGGCGTTTTGATTTCAATATTCTTTTCGTTTATCTCTTTGTTGAGGCGAATGATAAAATTGAACAGATTTAAGTCGTGAATTAAAAAGAGGTTTTCTTTGACGTCAGCAACTTGATAGGGCTTTAAGGGATTCATAGGAATATCAACGCCCTCAATATTGTCTTTAACGAATTGCAAAATTTCTGATCCGCAATGAAAATGTCGCATGATTAAAAGGTTGGCATCGCGCGAAGCAAAATATTTAAGACCCAAATAAATCAGATGGTGAAGAATTTTGGGCGATCTGAATAATTTAGGAAATGGGATTTTTAAAAGCTGAATGGCAATGATGGCGGCTCTAGAGAATGGCCTTGCCAGAGGCAGAAAATATTGACGACACTTAGAATTTAAACCGTAAAGCAACGCGGCTTTTGATTCGGGATCAATGGCCGTGCTTTGATCTAAATACAATGCCATAATGGGCAAAGGATCTTCGGGGTCGTGTGGAATTAAGTTGAGTTTGTCTTGAAAATAGGTGTTGTAATTTTCTTCTGTGTTTTTCATTAGTAATTTCCAATCTCTTCTAGTTGTAAACGATACAATCGCGCGGTAACCTTGGCGTTTTTAACAATGCGTTTTACGAGATCTGGAGTCAGGGGGAGCATGGCAATAGCTTCATGCATTTCATTTAAATGACTATCGTCATTGACTCCGTGATAGAGCATAAAACTAACTTGCTCTTCAGATAAATGTAAAGACTTCTGAATGGATTTAGCCCAACCTGTGGCCAATCGATTGCCGATGCCTTCGATGATAAATACAGATCCAACGAGGTGAAAGGGATTTTCTTTAGAAGCTTCATGAAACATATAAGATGAAAAGGCTTCAGAACCGATATTTTTGGGGTGAGTTAAAATCTCAGATTTTTCTCCACCCACACTCATATAATTAGCCTCAAGCATTTTGAAATCTTTGTGTTCGTCGATAGAATGTTTTGTATACATCGAACGCAATTCGAAAAATTCAGTATTGATATTTGAGGCGGCCCGAGAAATCCAGCGAGAGCCATCCATTACTTGCTGACGCAAATTGAGAAGCAACTGCTTATAGTCTTCTATTTCAATCGTGCCATTATGGATTTTTTCGACAATAGAGACTTTGCGCAAACTCAATTCAAAATCAATCCATACACTATAGAGTTGCCTATATAGTGTGGCAATCAATGTAGGTTCTTCTAAGGGCGAATCGTCTAATCGATCTAATTCAGGAAGATCCATTCGTTGAGGTGTCTGAGTTTGATCACCGACCACAGTACACAACATAAAGCTGGAAATAAAACGTCCGGATTCGGGAACTTGACACAATATTTTCTGCCCTACTTTTAATTTGTCTGAATGGATTAATTCTTCTAACATAATCATGATTGAGGCCGCCCCAGTATTCCCTTTTTGATAGAGATTCGTAAACCACTTTTCAGGAGGGATGGTGGCATTACTTTGTTGGAGTAGGGTTTCTATTTGACCTTTAAAAATGTGGCTAGAGTAATGACATAAAAACCAATCAAAATCGGGGCTTAGCTTCTTAGAGTTTAATAAGTCTAGATAATGAGCGACCCCAATAGGAACGATATGATCAAGCAAGGCAATGTCTTGACGCAAGATAAAAAGACCATTTTCTACGGCTGATTTATACTCGGGATATTCAGCCATGGTTCGCTCAATCCCCCCTTCTTTACTCTTTATCGCTCCTGCATACATACAAGTTTCCATTGTGTCGGCCAAAGAGCGTTGCTCAATCCATTCGATCTTTAATGAAACCCCATGGGTGCGGGGCTTGTTTTCTAAAATCACGGCACCCGCTCCGTCAGAGAGCATCCAGCGCAAAAAATCTGAATCTAAGGGCACTCGTTGATTCTCTTTCCAACTGCTTAAGCTCTCGAGCACGGGTGCTCTAAAATGTCGACTGGCTAATTCGCTACCACATACGATAGCATTGTCGTATGCTCCTGCTAATATTCCCGTATATGCCGCTTTAAGAGCCGCCATCGAGCTGGCACAGACACCCTGAAAGCTGGCAATTTCACATCCTTTTAATTGGGTTTCACCTTGAACCATTGATGCAAAGCCAGGTAAAAACAAATCACCTAAAGTGGTGGCTGTGGCCAGATAATTGATTTGAGTTTTATCTAAGTGAGATTCTTTTAGAGCTGCATTTATAGCATTGGCTGCCATTTCTGAGTTGCGGTGAGTCATATTGCCTTGATCATCTAAGGCGTAATGGCGTGTGAGGATTTGGTTTTGCTTAAGCACTCTTTTTTTGGCAGGAGAAGGCTTGCCTCCCAGCATTCCCAATCGAGATTCTACCGAATCATTGTCAACGGGGTCATTAGGTAAGAATGCGCCAGCGGCATTGATGTAAACGTTCATGGTGTTTCCTAAAGAGTTAAATTTTTTCATAGTCGCTAAATAAAGTGGGATTTTTTCTAAAATCCCTTTCTTTGTAGCGATCAGATAAGTATTGCAAAACAGAGAATTTCAAAAGATAAAAGGGTAAGCTTTTTTGATTTAAATCAGGGTGAATTTTGTGGGCGATCTCTTTATGAGCTTTGGGCCATTCGCTCCAATGAAGAGACAAATCCATATGATGTACGCTGTGATAACCGTGATTAAAATGCATCCAGTTATTTAATTTGCCCACAAAATTTCGCGAGTGATGAAATTGAGAATCTTCGTGGGTGAAATGATGTTGCATAAACCCTGTTCCGATCATGCCAATGATCCCCAAAAATTGAGGAATAAGAATCACCCAAAATGTTTTGGATAGACTTATATCTATA
>JBNKYI010000209.1:0-5048 GCA_050300815.1 Fibrobacterales bacterium | reverse complement strand
TTTACAACACAGCAAGCCGTCAAAAAGAAGTTTTTACCCTTGAAGAAGGGCAAAACGAAGTGCGCTTGTATTGTTGTGGTCCAACGGTTTACCACTACGCTCACATCGGTAATCTACGCAGTTATCTCTTTGAAGACTTTTTGCGCCGCACCCTCGAATACTTCGAATATAAAGTCAAACACGTCGTTAACATCACTGACGTTGGTCATCTCACAGACGATGGCGATGACGGTGAAGACAAAATGGAAAAGGGCGCTGCCCGCACAGGTAAAAGCGTATGGGAAGTGGCCAACTTTTATACTGAAGCCTTTATGAAAGATTGGGCTCGACTTAATATCACCGATCCCACCATTTGGTGCAAAGCCACCGATCACATTAAAGAGCAGATCGAATTGGTCGAAACTTTAAACGAAAAAGGCTTTACTTATCAAACCAAAGACGCGATCTATTTTAACTCGCAAAAATTTGATCGCTATGGTGACTTTGCCCGATTAGATATTGACAATTTGCAAGAGGGTTCGCGCATCGATATGGGAGAGAAAAAAAGCGCCACTGACTTTGCCCTTTGGAAATTCTCTCCCGTTGATACTAAGAGACAAATGGAATGGTCTTCGCCATGGGGTGTTGGTTTTCCGGGTTGGCACATCGAGTGCTCTGCAATGTCTATGCACCACCTTGGGCCCACCCTAGACATTCACTGCGGTGGAACCGACCATGTCAGAGTGCACCACACCAATGAAATCGCTCAATCAGAATGTGCCACTGGCAAAACTTTTGCACGTTGGTGGATGCACGGAGAATTCTTGCGTACCTCGGGCGATAAAATGTCGAAATCAAGCGGTGAATTTCTCACCGTACAGTTGTTGATCGACAAGGGTTATCACCCCATGGATTACCGCTATCTTGCGATCAACTCTCATTATCGCAACTATCTCAACTTTACCTGGGAAGCTCTCGACAGCGCCAAAGCGGGCTACCGTTCGCTACGCAAAAAAACAGATTCACTTATCGCTGTTGCTCAAAAAGAAATTGAGAGCCCAGTAGCTAAAGAATGG
Source organism: Fibrobacterales bacterium (assembly GCA_050300815.1). Taxonomy (GTDB): domain Bacteria; phylum Fibrobacterota; class Fibrobacteria; order Fibrobacterales; family CAWVXU01; genus JBNKYI01. The sequence continues at coordinate 3,993 of JBNKYI010000209.1, read as the reverse complement.
AAAGCCAAATTTAAAGCAGCTATTGGCGATGACCTCAACATCCCCGCAGGCCTTGGTATCTTAAACTCAATGATCAAAGATGAGACCGTAGCTCAGCCCGAAAAAGGTGCTCTCATTTTAGACTTTGATTCTGTTTTAGGCCTTCGCCTAGGTGAAGAAATCGAAAACGAATCTCCTGTGGTTGAGGCCATCTCAGATGAGCTTGTGCAAAAATATATCGAACGCCGCAAACAAGCCCGTGCCGATAAAAACTGGGCTGAGGCTGATAAGGTTCGCGATGAACTTCAAGCCTTAGGTGTGAAGCTCAAAGACAGCCCTGAAGGCACAACTTGGGAATTGGTTTAACAGAGTTCGTCCTCATCGAATCTGAATCAACTGCTGTGCAAAGTATTTTCCATTTACAATTTGCACAAGCATATATTGTCCTCCTGAAACACTCTGAAGACTCAGTGAATGAGTATGTAAACCCTTAGACTGATTACCCAAAAACAACACCTTAGAGTTTTGACCCAAAACATTGATTAGCTGTAAGGAAACTTGTGCAGAGTTGATTAATTCATATTCCACAAAAAGAGTTCCAGAGCTCAAACGTAGATTTTGAAATTTCCTCCGATCGTGTTGAACAAAATGATTGGCAACCACTGAGCCATCTATAACGTTCACTTTTAAAAATTCTGTTTTGCTAGTATCCATTCCATCTGTAACCGCAACCTGAATCTCAAGCCCCCCTGCATATCCTACATTAGGGATCACCCTATTCCCATAATGCTCATAACCAGATCCTGGGTATACAATAAGCGTTAAAGAATCCCCATCAGCATCATGGGTTGTTAAATATTCTAAGACAATCTCTAGCGAATCGGTGTCAAGCATACTCAAACCATCTAAAACTGAGACAATGACAGGAGCATCATTGACCGAAGTCACTAGAATTTGCATTGTATCGACAAGTGAAGTGTCTGCACCATCGCTTACAGCAACAGGAACATTTAAAAGGCCGTTGAAGTTTAACGCTGGAATGATTGTCAAACCCGATAGACTGTAGTTTGATCCAGAAAAAATCAAAAGACTCATAGAATCACCTTCTGGATCAAAGACAGTAACGTTGGACATACTTAATGTTACGGAATCCTCCTCAACCACTTCAATACCAGTAGTAACTGCACTCAAAACGGGAGGGAAGTTTTTTACCGTAATTCGTATCCAACAAGTGTCTGAAAAATAACCATCCGTTGATCGAATCTGAAGCGAATCGTTGCCGAGATAATCTGCTTGGGGAGTGTAAATGAGTGAATCATTAGAAAGACTAGCCGTTCCCGACAGAGATTGAGTGAGTATTTCATAGGTGATAGAATCATTGCCCGCATCAGTCGCTAGACGACTCAGATGCTTGGCCCAATGGCTATTTGGTGAGATCGAGGTGTCAAGACCTGCATTCAGATTGGGCACACTAACAAGAACAGTAGAAAGGGTAATACCACCCCATAGAGTATCCCCTTGAGCACTTCGATATTCACCAACCTGATAATACACTGAGAGTGTATCTTGATCGGAGGCTTCTACATAAGAGTTCAATGAAGCGCCGTTGCTTTTAGATTCAATGCGAAGGGTTTTCCATATAAGGTTCGCTTGATAAGTTTCATAGTCAAAGTCGTTACCGACAAACTTATCTGGAGAGCTAACTAAGGTATCTGGCAATGCAAAGGGCGCATTATCCAAAGCCCTTAGAGCGGGCAATGTACTATCAGATCGAATCATCCAAGTCGAATCAAAATCCCAACCCGAATAATTGGTATCTATAAGCATTTTACCTACAGAGAGACTTGTCATACCCTCAGGGCCTGACGAAAGACCAACCCCCTTAGTAAGCTGAGCAAACTCAGGACTCCAGACGGATGTATTTAGAGAACCATAGTTGTAACCTACAATCGCTCCTGTTGACGTGTGATATCCGCTAACCAGGCCCGCAGTAAAGCTATTTTGAACCGTACTATTATTCATCCCCACCAAGCCTCCAGCGTAGTTTGTCGTAGAGGTAACTTGGGCCGTACTATAGCAGTTGTTAACAGCTCCATACTTATTCATTCCTAAAATAGCCCCGCTGTAAAAAAAGGTTGCCGATATTTTCCCCGTGACATACGATTGAGAAATGCTTGCGCTTTCATTGTAGCCAGCAATACCACCTACATATTGATGACCACTCACATCCACATTCACCAATCCCAAGCTATCAATAGAAGTCCCTAAAAATTCTCCAAAAAGGCCCGACTTATCTCCACCACGCACCACAAGATTTTGAATGGTAAATCCCCTTCCATGCAAAGAACCCCGATGTGATGCAATAGGCACCCAACCCGCTCCAGAGTTATAGAAAGCTCCACCCGAATCAAAATCTGCGACCTCAAAAACGATGTCATTTGCCAAAGCAAAATGACTCTTGGGATAATTGCGAATGTCGTTTAATTCCGCCTTAGTAGACACGAGGTAAGGGTTCCCGACAGAACCCGTTCCGCCAGAGAAACCATGAGCCTGAAAGCCCATAAATGCCAGCCCTAAAATCGCTAGCTTATAAATTATTTTCATTTCTATCTCCTTGTGAGCACCTCTACCAATTTCTCTAGAGATATCCCAATAAATATCAGACAAAAGTGAGGATGGAAAAACTTTACTTTGACGACTCTTTGAGCAAAAGACGTGCCTAAAAATCAATGCGTGTTTTTGAAATGTATGGGAGGGAACGAGCCTGATCTATAAGCGCTATAAGTAAACTATAAGCACAGCAATCCGATTCTATAAGAATTCTATAAGTGTTTAAAAAACAAAATTTGATTAATCGAGACCTTTTCTCATCTCTATAATAACCCTACTTAAGAGGTTAGTTTGTAAAGCAACACACGACTACTAATAAAAAACATGACTGAATGACTTATGAAGAGTAGCTTTAAGAACTCACAGAAACAATACAAATAGGTTTTTTAAAGAGGCGGTTAACGGTGTGTAACGCAGGAGTTTTGTTGTTGATTTTTTGGGGATTTGCGGTGGCTAAAACTTCGGCTTCTCAAGAATTTCAAATTTTTACCGAAGAATTTCCTCCTTATAATTACAGCGAACAAGGCAAGATTACGGGAATATCGACCGAAATTGTCCGAGAAATTCTTCGTCGAATCGAACATCCCGACAATTTGCAAATCTCCTCTTGGTCTCATGCTTATCAATTGGTTCAAGAAAAGCCTAATACAATTCTTTTTTCTACCACTCGATCTCCTGCACGCGAGGATTTGTTTAAATGGGTGGGACCTCTGGTGCCAAACAATACGGTGTTTTATGCTCGCTCTGATTTGGAAATAAATATAAAGACTTTGAGTGATGCTAAGAAAGTGAGAAGTATCGGAGTTTACAAAGATGACTTCGGAGAACTTTTTTTGCGAGAAAAAGGATTTCATAATCTGAGAGTTGTGCCAGATAACAAAGTAAATGTGCGGGATTTGGTAGAGGGTAAAATTGATTTGTGGATCATCAATGAGCTTACGGGGAGTCATATGGCACATGATGTCCATTTGGCGAGCAAAATCAAAAAGGTTTATGATATTCAAAAAGAATTCATGTACATTGCTTTCTCAAAAGAAACTCCTGATTCGACAGTTGAAATCTGGCAACATACTCTAGACGAAATAAAGAGAGACGGAACTTATGCTCAGATTTTTAGTAAATGGATCATGTTCTCATTTACCGAAGACTTAAAGCCCCAGTCCTCTTTGAGTTTAACAAAAAAAGAAATTCAGTGGCTCAAAAAGCACCCAGTCATCAAAATAGCACCCGATCCCGACTACCCTCCTTTTCAGTATTGGGAAAACGAAACGTCTAAAGGTATTGCTAACGACTATTTGTCTCTCATTGAAAAAAAGTTGAATATTGCTTTTGAGTACGTTCCCACGGATTCTTGGGTGAAAGCATTAGAATTCGTGAAAGAGCGTAAGGTAGATATGGTTGCTG
>JBNKYI010000208.1:0-5057 GCA_050300815.1 Fibrobacterales bacterium | reverse complement strand
CTAAGAATCACGGTACAACCCTTGGCAGCAGCAGACTTTTTCAATGTCGCCAGCAGCTCAAGCCCGACCTTTTCTGTACAATCCTTATTCAGAAATATGTCGAACTCTGCAGGATCTTCATCATTGAATTGAATCAAAAACACATTGTGTTCGGTAAATACCAAATCTTCGTAGGTATAGGACACTTCTTCGCCATTTTCTTCAAGTATTTCTTTTAGAACACCTAAAGGTCTTTTTTGCATTTCTATTCTCCTCAGTAAACTGATCTGATCCATTGGGTCTTGTTTTGCCAACGCTAGGTTAAACCCAGATTCCTTTTTTGGGAGGATTACCGTAAGACTCAAAATTGTCTCCATTTTCGCGGATAACTCTTTTTAATTCTTCGGCGGTAAAATCAAAACCATCTTCGGCGGCCATTGCCGCAAATTTTTCCATCGAAAAACAATTGTCGTATTTAATTCGGAACTTACGATCATTAGCTCCTTTATCAAGTAGTTTCTGAACATTCTCTTTTGACATTTTCATTTCTCTTTCTATAAAAGGCATTTCTAAAGACAAGCAGAGCCACAAACTGCATTTGCATTACAAAGCCGTGTGCACACAAATCACCCTATTGCAATTTCCATACCACATTGACCGCTTTTTATTTCAGCAGAAATTGAGACAAAGGCAATAAAATCCTACTTACAGGTCGGATTAATCTAAAAGCCTACCTTTATGTTTGATTCGCTCCTAAATACCCTTAGTCTATTCTGATATCAAAAGAGTCCAGTAAGCCCAGCACCCCAGGATAAGAAAATTTCGCCTTCCGAATTCGATTTTCAATGGGATGTATTTGATAGTTAATTGAACTTCTAAAATCGGCTTTTTCTAAAATCGTCTGATTAAAAATGGCTCCCGCCAAATTGCAATTTTCAAAAAGGCTTCCACAAAAATCCGCTTGCACAAAATCGACTTCGCGCATCTCACAACCTTTAAAATGGGTTTTTGGCAATTCCATCTGATAAAAAGAAGAGTGATTCATTTGGCAATTTTCAAAACTGACTGACATCCCCAAACTGTTGCAGTAATCAAAGCGCACTCCGAGCAACTTACATTCCCTAAAGACTACATTTCTCAACACCATCCCCTCAATTTCAACCATGCTCAGATTGCATCTTAGAAAAACCCCATCAAAAACCTGCAAGCCCGATAAGTTCTGATTTGACAAGTCGAGATTTTCAAATTGGCAAGTGTCATATTCACCGGCACTCAATGAGCCCATCCTCTCAGCCGTTGAGGTCTGAGTCTGCCATTCAGCGCCAAAAGTTTGCTCGTTAAAATAAGCTAAAGAATGAGGCATCGCAAAGCTCCTTGATTGTCGCGCGAATTCAAAGCGTATCCCAATGTAGAAATGTTATTTTTAGCCTCAAAAACGAGTCCCCATTTGCCTATTCACGTTCCTAACAATCCCTTTGATCAAAATGCCCATCGCTATCAGGCGCAAGCAGAAGCCCAAAAATGGATGGCCGATCTTCTATTGCAAAAAATCAAGAGCCATTGCAATACTCCTCCCGCTTATGCTTTTGAAATAGGGGCAGGAACAGGTTTGCTCTCTCGTCCCTTAGCCCAGTGGATGCAAAAAGGGCGCTTAGAAATGCAAGATCTGAGTCTACCCATGCTATTTCAAAATCAAATGCAGATGCAAGACAAACCTGAAGCCTTGCAGGTTCATTTTGAAGAAAGCGATTTAAGCCAACGTCCCTGGCCCAATTGCGCAGATCTTATTTGCGGCAGTGCCGTCATTCAATGGGTTCCCGAATTTGCCCAAGTTTTTTTAAAACAATTTGATCAACTTCAAGAGAGTTGCTTAATCGCTTTAAATACACTTTCGCCCGACAGCTTTAGCGAACTTACTCAAAGTTATGAAAACGCCTTTCAACAAAATTGGGAATGGCCCATCCACACTTATTCTATAGAGCAATGGCGTGAAACTTTCGCCTTTAAAGAACGCGATCATTCCCTAAAAATTATTGAACTTTGCGAAGAAGAAAGAACCTTTTACTTTGAGTCTTTTAACGAAATTTTAAGGCATTTTAAAAAGACGGGAACTCAGGGTAAGCGCAATCGTCTGCAATTAAGTCCCTCGGGATTTAAAAAATGGAATGCTCTATATCCAAAACGCGGCGAGGTTTATCCTCTGACCTGGAAAGCTCAATTTCTTTTAATTCAAAAGAAATAACCGTTAATTTAAACTGGCAAAATAATCTAAGGTTTTTTGAAGTCCTTCTTTTAAACCTATTTTGGGCTCCCAACCGATGAGACTTTTGATTAAAGTCGTGTCGGGGCAACGCTGCTTGGGATCGTCTTGTGGCAGGCTTTTATACTGATATTCGGCCTTAAAGGTTTTCATTTCAGCGAGAATTTCAGCAAGTTCCTTAACCGTTTTTTCATCGGGATTTCCCACATTAACTGGGCTTTTATAATCCGTATTTTCCATCAGCCCTATCAGCGCATCAAGGGTATCTTCTACATAACAAAAGGATCTTGTTTGCGAACCGTCTCCGTATAGCGTGAAAGCGGTTTGGGCCAACGCTGAAAGACAAAAGTTAGGAACAACTCGACCATCGTGCACTTGCATGCGCGGTCCATAGGTATTGAATATTCGAGCAATGCGAATGTCGACCTTATGTTGGCGATGGTAATCACTAAATAGAGTTTCGGCCATGCGCTTACCTTCATCATAACAAGAGCGAGGACCAACGGTATTTACCCACCCCCGATAGTCTTCCGCCTGCGGACTCACTTCGGGATCTCCATAAACTTCTGAAGTTGAAGCCAACAAAATTCGAGCTTGGCACCGCTTGGCCAATCCCAACATATTAATGGAACCCAAAACGGATGTTTTAACAGTGCGCACAGGGTTCACTTGATATTGATCAGGAGAAGCTGGACAGGCCAAGTGATAAACGTGATCGACATCTAAAAGAATGGGTAAAACGATATCATGTCGAATCAGTTCAAAGTCGGGATTAGAAATTAAATGGCGAATATTATCGCGAGTGCCCGTTAAAAAATTATCTAAACAAAGAACTTCATAACCTTTATTCAATAATTTTTCACAGAGATGTGACCCTAAAAATCCAGCTCCACCAGTGACTAATACCCGCATAAAAACTCCCCTTATTCAAACCTCTTTTGCATTGCCACGCGCCTTATACCCTTTAAACTCAAATAAGGATCAAAAGCATCGAAGCGATTGAGATGGTTTCCTATGGTATTTCCCCATCCCCCCGTTCCAATCACATGCAAAGGGCCACATTCGTTTTCGCACTGCTCAATAAGATAGAGAATTTGTCCGAGATAACCGTGCAAAATTCCCGAACGCAGAGAATCCTCTGAATTCGTCGCAACGACTTTGGGTGTCCACTCTAGGGATACGGGCATCAAACGCATTGCCCGTTCAGTTAAGACTTCAAGGGCCGAACTAATCCCCGGCAATATCAGCCCCCCATAAAAGCCCCCTTCTTTGAGAATATCGAAGGTGGTCGCTGTGCCCAGATCGATGGCGACTGCATTCTCAAGTCCCATTCCCTTCATTGCGATGACATTGCAAATGCGATCAGCCCCTAATTGTTTAGGCATATCATAGCGCAAAGGAATATCAAGGCAGTTTGAAGGTCCCACCGCCTGAACTTCGGGATTGAGAAATTTACCTAAGGCCTTGATCCAGATCCGCTCAAGAGCAGGCACTACCGAAGACAGACCAATGTGTGTAATTTCTTTAATCCCCACTGTCGACTCGACAATCAAGAGCCTGACTCGCAAATAGATTTCATCTGATGTCGTATTTTTAGGAGTTGGCAATCTCCAATATTCCACGACATCTGCTCCTCGGTAAATTCCGATAACGGTTTGGCTGTTACCTACATCCACACATAAAACCACAGCGGAATTCATACATACCTCATCGAAAAATCAAATGCCTGTACACTGTGGGTAAGAGCTCCCACCGAAATAAAATCAACTCCTGTTTCAGCCACCGAAGCCACCCGATCTAAGGTCATATTACCTGAAGCTTCGATCTGCATCGCGTGACCCGCTCTTCGAATTTTCTCGACAGCCCGACGAGTCATTTCATTGTCCATATTGTCTAACAATATTCGATAAACAGGATATCTTAAACAAAGGTCGATTTGTTCCATCTTTTCAACCTCTACCTCAACTTTCATTCCCTCTGGCAGGTGAGTAAATACTCTCTGCAATGCAGATTGTAAACCACCCGCCGCATGAATATGATTTTCTTTGAGCATCACCATGTCAAACAAACCCATGCGATGGTTAACTCCACCGCCAATACTCACTGCATACTTTTGCAAGAGCCTATGACCGGGCAAGGTTTTACGGGTATCTAGAATCCGAGTTGAGGTGTGCGCTATTTGACGGGCAAACGCATGGGTATAAGTCGCCACTCCCGAGAGCATTTGCATAAAATTGAGAATCGTGCGTTCTGCCTCAAGCAAGTCAGCGGCTTTGCCTTCTATTTCAAAGATTAAATCACCCACATCTATGAATTCGCCATCTTTTTTGTGCTCTTTAAGGCCAACTTCGGCCTTCATTTCATCAAAAACCATCTGCGCAATGGGAGCCCCAGCCAAGATTCCTTTCGCCTTAGCCACAATTTTGGCTCGAAGCCGATCGCCGTCATCAAAAGTCAGTCGCGTCGTGATATCGCCACTTCGAATGTCTTCATCTAAGGCCCTCTGAATTAAGGCAAGCGTACTTTGGCGGGGAAATTCCATGTTTAATTCCAGTTGATTTTTCGCTTCCAATTATAAATCCCCATAAAGAGAAAAGCAAAGCCTTAGCAGCAGCAAAACACTGATCGCCAAGGTAAACCACTTGGCCCAAGCTCCCGCAAAGCGCATTTGCAAGCTCGCCCCCAAATATCCCCCAAGCGCGGTTCCCAGCCCAAACCACAGAGCCAACAAAAAATTCACATGACCGTGATACAAAAAGGGCACTAAACTAAGCGCCACTAATCCTATAGCCATAAAGGATTTGGCCCCATTAATGTC
>JBNKYI010000207.1:0-5130 GCA_050300815.1 Fibrobacterales bacterium | reverse complement strand
AAATCGCTTGAGCCCCCACAACATAAGGGGATAACTAATGACTCCTACGACAAAGTGAAGAACAGGAAGCATTTCGAATTTGGTGGATAGAGCTAAGATGAGGCTCGCTACGGAGAAAATCGTTCCGATGATCGCCGCCCACCAAATCAGTCTTTGTTCTAAACAGAACTGAGAATAAGCAATTGTTCTTTTACCCATACCATGTTGGTTTATTGAGCCCCTCGGCCCGTTAACACAACATATATTGTCCTCAATAAAATTTGAAAGTCAAGGAGTATAGACATATTCTCAAAGTAATAGAGGTCATACATTAATTTACGTTTAACATCTTCGATGCTTGTATCGTAGTGATGCCGCACTTGGGCCCAGCCGGTTATTCCGGGTTTCATCACTAAGCGACGAGTATATAAGGGAATGTCGCCTTTAAGTTTCTTAACGAAGTGTTCTCGTTCTGGGCGAGGACCGACCATACTCATTTCTCCCCGAAATACACAAATAAATTGGGGGATTTCATCAATGCGGGTTTTGCGCAAAAAAGCACCGACTCGGGTAATACGAGAATCCCCTTTGGTTGCCCATTGGGGGCCATTGGCCTCGGCATCTGTGCGCATCGTGCGAAACTTATAGACTTTGAAGATTCTCCCAAACTGACCCATGCGCTCTTGGGCGTAAAAAATGGGCCCCGGGCTGTCGAGCCGAATAGCGAGGGCTGCAGTGAGAGTGATGGGCAGTGTGAGCAGCAGAAGTAAGGTGGCTACACTTAAATCGAGAATTCTCTTTAGAGCAACTTGCCATTCGGGCATGTTGTGAGGAAAAAGTTCTTTTAGATCGACTCCGTGGACGAAACTGGTTTTGAAGGGACCCGTGACCACGTCATACAAATCGGGGACTACAAAAACTCGAATGGGTAAATCAGCGACTTCAGCGAGAACGGTGAGAATCTGATCGTGAGAGCTTTCTTCGTGAGTGATCGTCAAGCTCGTAATGCGTTGTTTTTCGACAATCCGCCGTAGGTCTTGAACACCTCCTAAAATAGGGTAGCCTTCGACCTCTTTTTCTGTTGTGGGGTGAAAGGCGATGAAACCTGCCACTCGGTGACCAAGATGAGGAGTTTTCTCGATATTGGTCACTAGCCGCTGGCTTGATTCTCGGGTGCCAATAACGATCATTTTGTCAATACCAACGCCGCGAGCCAATAAGAAGCGAAGCAGAGTTTGAATGGCCATACGAAATTGTGAAACCACAAAGGTCGTGACAAAGAAATAGATGATTAAAATCTTAAAAAAAGGAGTGTAAATGGCCTTTACGGGTTGGGCCGAAAAAATGCTAGACAAAATGTCAGGGCCAAAACTCATGCAAAAGAGCAGTATAACACCAAGCCCTACGGTTTTTCCGATACAGTAAATCTGGTAACTTCTCGAGTGCAGCATCCATTTTCGATAGAGCCCTGTAATGAGAAAAAGTGCCACCCACCCGACAATGTGAATGAGAAAAGGGGTGATGTGTGCGGCGAAATCTTTAGAGGGGTCGTAGCGCTCTGGAACCCATCCTGAATAAAATTGAAGCCAAAACATCATATAAAAAACCATTGCAAAACTCGCGATATCGGCGAGAAATGACAGGACTTTTTCGAGAAGGCTAGCGGTCATTTTATTCTCCGGAATAACTAAACAAAACGAATAAATTGAGTGTCTTTGGCGATTTCTTCTAGACAATCAATTTCATTAACGGCTTTTTTTAAGTTAACTTCAATTGCCTTGTGTGTGACGACAACGATAGTGGCTTGTCGACCCGACTCACTGGGCTTTTGCACAACAGATTCGATGCTAATATCGCTGTCTGAGAGGATTTTTGTGATTTTAGCGAGAACGCCTTTGCGGTCTTCTGAGATAATGCGAAGGTAATACTTGGCCTCGATTTCGTCAGAACTCATCAGTACAGCGGTTTTTTCTTCACTGAAATAATCCATTTTCATGGGATTCGTGACTCCAGACTTGATTCCCAATGCAATATCAATGATGTCGGCCACTACAGCCGAAGCTGTCGGGAACATTCCCGCGCCGGCGCCAGTAAATAAGGCCGGCCCTAAGCGGTCAGTTTCAAGATAGATCGCGTTGAGAACGCCGTTGACGTTAGCCAACAAGTGATCTTTGGGTAAAATGCAAGGGTGAACCCTCACGTCTGCCTTGTTTCCAACCTTGCGATAAATGCCGAGCAGTTTGATAAGGTATCCCATCTCATCGACAATTTGAAGGTCAATCGCTTCAATGTTGCGAATTCCTTCGCAGGGAACTTTTTCGAAGGGAACTAAGGCTCTTTCAGCGATTGTTGAAAGAATAGCCAACTTGTGGCAGGCGTCAATGCCATCGACGTCAAAGGTGGGATCGGCCTCGGCAAAGCCCTTGTTTTGAGCTTCTTTGAGTACGGTGTCAAAATCTAGGCCTTTGGCGTCCATTTCGCTGACAATGTAATTGCAAGTTCCGTTAATAATGCCGTATAGAGAGAGAATTTCGTTGCCGCTCAAAGATTCTTGAATGGCCTTGATGATGGGGATTCCCCCGGCGACAGCGGCTTCAAACTTGAGGCTCAAATTATTTTTTGCTGCAGCGGGGAATAATTTATGACCATATTTGGCAAGCAAAGCCTTGTTGGCGGTAACGACATGTTTGCCGTTTTCTAGGGCTTTAGAAATCCAACTAAAGGGAAGTTCGTATCCCCCGGCTAATTCGACAACGACATCAATGGCGGGGTCATTGATCATTTCTATCGCGTTGGTCGTTCCGCGGTATTGTGGAAATTCGGCGAGATTCTCTGGGGTTTTGGCCACGATGGTGGCAATGTTTAATTCCACTTGATAGTGCTCTTGAAGCCATTCTTTTCGAGACTCAATAATGCTGAGTACGCCTGAACCTACGGTGCCTACACCGATTATGCCTAAATTCAATTTCATTTTGTATTTCTTGATTATACGGATTTTAACGACATCAAAGGTAGAAATTTCCCCCATGATTTCGCTAAATAGATAGCTATATTGGGGGAGAGCAGAGGCAAAATTGACACCTATCGCACAAACCATTAAAGAAAGTTTGTCCTCATCATACATCTACAATCCCGAGATGTTTCAGATGAGGGTTAAAGAAGAACTGCTGCGTTCGCACCGTTCTAACGATCCTTTTTTACTGATCCAAATTCCGACGAAAAATTTTAATTCTTGGGGTTTTGAGCGAACTCATGATGAATTCTTACAAGCTTGGAAAATTGCGGTACTCACTATTTTCAGTCAGTCGACTCCGGTGGATATTAAAGGGTATATGCCTAAATCCAAAGGGATTTCTTTGCTTTGGGTCAATCGTACAGACAGAGATATTGAACGGGTCAAAAGACTGATTTTGAAAAATCTAAAAGATGCGGGTATTCTAGAAAAGATTCAGTTGAGAAGTTCGAAGCCCTTTTTTCAGGTGTACTATCACATTGCCAAAGTTGAATCTGACTATCAAGAGTCGATAAAAAGCTTAGAAACCTTTAATCACGTAAACGAGGGATTTTTCAACATTCTTCCGCTGCACTATTCGAGTTTAAAGCACAACAATTGGCAGCCCCCTGTGGTGAATTGGGTTAAGAGAGCTCTCGATTTTACAATTGCGGGATTTGCCATAGTTTTGCTTTTTCCCCTTTTTATCCTCATCGCTTTGCTGATCAAATATTACGACCCCAAAGGGGGAATCTTCTTTGTGCAAGAGCGTTTGGGAATGAATGGATCAAGGTTCAAGATGATTAAATTTCGCTCGATGTATGTCGATGCCGAAAAACGCCTAGAGTCTTTGAAAAAGAAGGGATTAAATGAGGTCAGTGGTCCAGTGTTCAAGATGAAAAATGATCCACGGGTTACTCCTATCGGTAAAATTCTAAGACGATATTCTCTCGATGAATTGCCTCAACTTTGGAATGTATTTGTCGGTGAGATGGCGATTGTCGGGCCTCGCCCTCCTATTGAAAATGAAGTGCTCGAATATTTGCCGTGGCATAAGATGCGTTTGGCCGTTAAGCCCGGATTGACTTGTCATTGGCAAGTGAGTGGCCGTTCAGATCTTGATTTTGAAGAGTGGATGCGTCTCGACAACAAGTATGTGCGCCACGGCAACTTGGCCACAGATCTCAAGCTCATTCGCAAGACCTTTGGTGCGGTGATTAAGGGCGATGGCGCTTATTAGGGCCGCTTATATTCGTTATTTGTAAACGCTTATTTTTTTCTTATTCTGTGCGCTCTCTTCGCTCTTTGTTCCAAAAGATTATAGTTAAGAACGTGGGCTGAATCGAGACGAGAACTATGATCCATTTTCAAGTAGATGTTTTACGAAGGTATTTACAGACGTTAATACTGTCGCTTGCGGTATTTTCTTGTAGTGAGCATCGGTATTCAGAAGGCACTTCTAGCGAAACACAAAATGCAGAGATTGTGTTGCAAGAGCATCGCCCAGGATTTTCTAGGGCGGATTCTAAAGACACATTGAGGCGATGGGAATTTGATGTTCCCAACGATAATCTTGTGTGGACCTTGCAGCTTCGCGGAGCGATAAGAGAAGCAATGACGGATTCGGTTTGGAAGGCTCATCTAGGTGAAAAGGGGCAACCTTTCGAAGAAAAAATGCTTTTACCTCTGAGGGAATACAAAGGCAAAATAGAGAAAAGTGTTGTTGTTGAGAGTGCAGGGGTTGCGAGCGTCGAAATTGACTTTGCGTTGATGAAAGATTCTACGATTTATCATTTACGTTCAACGTTAGAGGAAGTGACGGCGTTTGACACGTTAGTGCCCGGTTTGGGTACCCTTTGGCAAATTCGAATCAAAAATGACGGCAATAAATTATTCTATGGAAGTTGCAGTGGTCAGTTGAGTTCTTCAACGGCGCGGGCCTGTAAAGGGGATTCTTCGGTTTGCAAAGAAAAAATGCAGATCTTGTGTACGTACAATCGCTCTCAAGCTCGGCCTGAGTACAATGTAGACCAAAACGAGACCATTGAGGGGCATGTGGCTGAGTGGTCGCAGGGATGGAGTGGCTATTCTTTTGTTGCTGGGCCGAGAATCAAAGGCGAAGATCTGCTCTCTCAAACCTTTGGGGATTCTATATGTCA
>JBNKYI010000206.1:0-5164 GCA_050300815.1 Fibrobacterales bacterium | reverse complement strand
ATAACTGGCACTTTAAGCATAAACATTTCTCTTAAGTTTTTAGCAATTGCTTCTCCCTGCCCTCTTTCCTCTGCTTCTAATCCTGGAAATGCTCCTGGAGTATCAATCAACGTAACAATTGGCTTATTGAATTTCTCTGCCATTTTCATTAAACGCAAGGCCTTGCGATAGCCTTCAGGATGAGGCATTCCAAAATTTCGATAAACGTTTTCTTTGGTGTCTTTTCCCTTTTGTTGGCCAATCACCATCACTTTTTCATTGCCTAATTTGGCAAAACCGGCGACGATTGATGGATCATCCCCAAAGCAGCGATCTCCGTGCAACTCAACAAAGTCAGTGAAGACATTTGCATAATAGTCTAAAGAATAAGGGCGACCCGCTCGACGTGCCAATTCCACTTTGTTCCAAGGAGTTAGTTTTTTGTAGGCCTTGGCCAACTTTTCATTTCGCTTGTGTTGAAGCCCTTCGAGATCAGATTGACTAAAATCGGAGGTTTGGGCCAAATCTTGAATCTTGTTGTCAAGTTCGACGATTTCTTTTTCCCAATTGAGGTAAGGTCCGTTTGGTATACTCATAAATTACTGCAGATTCTTCAAATTAATTTCGATAAAATTTTTCCCTCGCAGTGAGGGGAATAAAATCTTTGATATAAAGGACTTTGTATTAGACTCACCACAAAATAAAACTTTTTGAGCGGGTTTAAAAGTCCGAGGTTGCATTACCAGGTGGGTTATTCCCAAGTTGCGAGTTATTTGGTGTAAATCTTCAACATTTCCAAGACAAAAAGCGTCTTTAGATGAAGGCAGATCTCTCCATTTGAGCCACCCGCACCAATCGACAAAGCTTCGCTTTTTTAAATTTTCTTCTTCTTCAAGGGTAAGACGGTCTAGCCCCACCAATCTCCAAGAGCGCTGTGCAAAAAAACGCATTTGTTTAACTAAGCTGCAATAGAACAGTTTGAGGACAAAATAAGAACCTATCGGAAAGAGACTCGATCCCATTCCCGAACCCCCGTAGGCGATTCCCATAGAAAGTAGCATACCTCCCATTTCCACTTTCGTGAAATGGGGTTCTTTGTCCCAAAGAGAGCTCTTTCGAGTGCGTCCCGCCAAAATGGCTCCCAAAATGGTAATTCCTAAAACGGGAAACAACCAATATCCCGCATTAACAGGGTTCCACCACCCTGCCCAGAGTCCACCACCCCAAGCCATTCCCAACAAAGATGCCTCAACAGCTATTTTTTTTGAAGAATTTATAAAGCGAACCGTAAAACCGACCCCTGCCGAAAGCAAAATGCCCACTTCAATCAATCCCAAAGGGAGTCTTATATTCGTTCGATTTTTGCGAGCAAATATTCGCATTGCATTGTAAAAATGAAAACTTGTGCGCCAAGGCTTTTGATTCGAAGAGTGTCCCTTAAAATGCATCACCTTGACTCCGGGAAAATAAACATTTTTCAGCCCGAGTTTTTTAACTCGATAACAGAGATCAAGGTCTTCACCATAAAGAAAAAAAGCTTCATCAAACCCATTTATCTTCTGATAGATATCTTTGTGAATCCAAAAGAAAGAACCCGAAATCGCATCTAATTCGTGGGTCTCATCTTCAGAGAGGTAAGTGAGATTGTATTGCCCAAACACTTTATTTTGCGGAAAGAGTGTATCGAGCCCCAAGGTATGATAAATCGCTCCTGAAGGTGAGGGAAAATTGCGACGACAGGCCGCCTGCAAAGTGCCATCTCCATTGAGAATTTTACATCCGACAATTCCCAGACCCTCGTTATTCTCTATAAAATTTAACATTTCACTGAAGGTCGATTCCGATAAGAGGGTATCGGGATTAATAAAAAACAAGTTGTTGTAAACAGAATGAGTTACACCCAAGTTACAAGCCTTACCAAATCCCAAATTCTCTTTAGATTCTATCCATTCAACATAAGCGAAGTCTTCTTCAAAAAGATTGCGAGGCGGCTGAGTAGAGTCGTTATCTACGACAATGACTTGAAAATTGAATCCCTTGGCAGATTCATCAATTGATGTTAGACAAATGGGCAGATAGTCATTCGAATTATGAGTGACGATGATGACGGTAAAGCCCTTGTTCATCAAGCCCCCAAACGAAGACGAACCAGTACGAACAATGCCTCACCAATAATTTTCCCCGAGAGCTTAGACTCCCCTACCGTTCGATCGGCAAAAACAATGGGAATTTCCGTAATTTTAAATCCTTTTTTCCAAAGTCTAAAAGACGTTTCAATCTGAAAACTATATCCATCTGACTTTATTTTGTCGAGTTCGAGAGCCTCTAAAGCTTTTCGCTTAAAGCATTTAAAACCTCCCGTCGCATCTCGAACGGGCAAACCCGTCACCATACGAGCATAAATGTTCGCGCAGTAACTCAACAGAAGTCTTTTCCAATCCCAATTCACCACTGAGATTTTTCCGTCTTTATAGCGACTGCCTAAAACGACATCTGCCTCTTCTAAAGCCTTTTGAAAGTCTTTTAAATATTTAGGATCGTGAGAAAAATCGGCATCCATTTGTTGAACTGATGCGTATTCTTTATCTAATGCATAGCTGAAACCCGCGCGATAGGCCGACCCTAAACCGCTTTTTCCTTCTCTTTCCATCAGATGAAGGCGATGAGGAAATTCTTCTTGTAGCTCTTTCACTTTTTGAGCTGTTCCATCAGGACTACCATCGTCAATGACTAAAATATCAAAAGGGTAATCGATCGCTAGCACCTGACGCACCAAACCTTCAATGTTCCCCATCTCATTATAAGTAGGAATGAGGATAAGGTGAGAGTTTTCTTTCATTTTTTCTCCCATCTCCCTAGAGAGTTTCACTGACTGGGGGAGCTTCATTTAAGGTGCGATTGAGAATCATTTCTCCTAACAATCCCATGATCAAAAACTGTGCTCCAGTAATCATTGCCGTCATACCTACAACCATAAGCGGACGGACATGAAGGGCCCCATCAATCAACCAGACCCCCAAAAAGTAACCTAAAATTCCCAAGCCAAGGGAAAAAATCAACAAGCCTACCACTCCAAAAAAGTGAAGCGGTTTGCGACTGAAAAATTGAATAAACACTAAGCTTAAAAGATCGAGAAAGCCAGAAATCAAACGCGACCAACCGTATTTAGAAACACCGTGAATACGCGGGCGGTGAACCACCACCTTCTCTGTAATTCTAAAACCCATCCAGGCGGCTAAGACTGGAATAAAACGGTGAAAATCCCCGTATAACTTCAAGTGTCTAACCACTTCGCTGCGATACAGCTTAAGACCGCAGTTAAAGTCGTGCAAACGCACTCCCGCAACTCGAGAGGTCACCAAATTAAAAAACTTGCTGGGCAGGGTTTTGTGTATGGGATCGTATCTTTTTTTCTTCCATCCCGAAATTAGGTCATAGCCTTCTTCTCTAATGAGTCTGGCCATTTCTTTAAATTCATTGGGATTGTCTTGTAGGTCTCCATCAAGAGTTCCTACCAAACGCCCCTTCGCTTCTTTAAAACCCAACTGAAGGGCAGTCGCCTTACCGCAATTGTATTGAAAACGCCAAGCCCGCACAAAAGGATACTTTTCTTTGAGTTGCTGAATCACAAACCACGTTTTATCCCGTGACCCATCATCAATGAGTAGAACCTCAAATTTGTCTTCGTCAACCCATTCGCTAAGAGACTCTTGAATCTCTGCAAGCAAAGGGGAAAGATTTTCTTCTTCATCCTTGACGGGAATAACCAGCGACAATTCCATGCTTAGGGCCCCGTTGCTCCTGAATGTGAGAGAATTTCACTTTGCTTGCGCTCGAGCATCGGCTGATCCCAGCGAGAAACATTGGCCATTCCCTCTTCTAGGGTTGCCAGCGCTTTTTCTCTTTGCCCTGCCACATCATAAAGATCTGCTTCAATCAAATAAAGACGCCACTCTTGGGGAAATTTCGATTTGCCCAAATTCAAATATTTAAGCCCGAGATTAAGCTGTTCGTCGAGGGCTCGATTGATGAAACTAGCATCTACATCGGTAGAATCTTTTCCTGCCATTCTAGCCTTCATGAATTGAGCACGGGCAATTTCTTCGCGAGCGTGCAGAGCAATGCGAATAAAGATGGAATTGTAATTCGACAAGAGTCTCATGGTCTCGTCATTGATATAAGTTCCATCATTAATTCCCCTAAATTGATAGAGAGAATCGACAAGTTCTGTCGTGCGCCTCAAATCAAATTCAGGAGGAGATTGACGTGTAAATTTTTCTAATCTCCAGACCATTCCTTCCATCGTCAAATACTTTTCTAAACCCACATAATTGCTACGTCCTACAGTCGTCGCAAAATGGATAGGACGATCGGGGTTTGAGCGCACAATATCCATAACAACCAAATCTTGAAGTTTAACCCAACCGGGGCGGTATTTTTTTACCCAGTCGTTAAAGCCCGTGAAGACCTGATAATCATTGAGCATTAAGCGAAGCTTCGTTTGGTTTGCTTGCACATATGCTAAAAGCTTATCCCCCAAGGCCTCTTTGAGACTGTCTGAAGGGCTGGCCAAGTCTTTAACTAACTGTTCTTGCGCGGGCAATTCTTCTTCCATTTTCTTGAGAACTCGATCAGACAATCCCTGAAATGATTTTAAATCCATACCGCGCTCAAGAGTCGTTAAATTTGACTTTAATAAGTTCAATCTCAACTTTGGCTCTTGGGTTAACATCTGACTGATATACCACGAGGTATTTGCCAACGAAAGGTTGACCACCCGAACATCTTTACGAATATTCTCTACCTCTTGAATAAACCAGAGGGGAAAGGTGTCATTGTCTCCATTAGTGAAGATGACAGAATTGGGTCTAGCCGATTGAATCAGGTTCCAAGCGTAATCCCAGGGAACATACAGACCTGAACGATTATGCTCTTTATAGTTTGAAAATACGGGAACAGCAAAAGCCAAAGCCGTTAACAAAATACCTGTGGGCTTGATTAAGTTTTCTTTTTTCTTGCGCATAAAGCTCAAGAGCAAAGCCCCCAGACCAATGCCGTAGAGCACTCCCATAAAGACATAAGCTGGAGTGTAGAAGTAATCTCTCTCGCGCACCTCAAGATGATCAAGTTGAGGGCCTCCCGCAGGGCGCCCTGCTTGCTCCCAATAGTTGAGAGCCATCGAATC
>JBNKYI010000205.1:0-5183 GCA_050300815.1 Fibrobacterales bacterium | reverse complement strand
TTCATTTTTAAACTCTCCCTGCTTAGTTAAAGATTTGAAATCCGCCGTAGGCTTCGGCTTTGTGTTCGCCCAAATCAAGTCCACCGAGCTCTTCTTCGCGGCTTACGCGCAAACCAATGGTCGCTTTGAGAATAACAAAAATAAGGAGCGCAGAAGGAAAAGCAACGGCCCCATAAGCGGCAATTACAATCAATTGAGTCACTGCATCTTTGCCTTCGCCGAAAATTCCTGCGGCAAGTGTGCCCCAAATACCACATACTAAGTGTACTGAAATAGCACCCACAGGGTCGTCAATTTTGATTTTGTCGATGAAGAGAACCGAGAAATAGACCAAAACACCAGCAACCGCGCCAATGATAACAGATTCGGTCGGAGTAATCACGTCGGCACCGGCAGTAATTCCCACCAAACCCGCTAAAGCTCCGTTAAGTGCCATAGAAAGGTCAGGAACTTTTGAGAAAATCCATGACGTGGCCACACAGGCAACTAAACCTGCACAAGCACCTAAAGTCGTTGTGACAAAGACAAAAGACACCGCTTCGGGATCGCCTGAAAGCACAGAGCCGCCGTTAAAACCATACCAACCAAACCACAATGCAAACATACCGATAGTCGCTAAAGGCATGTTGTGCCCCATGATCGGACGGATTTGGCCTTTAACATATTTGCCTAAACGTGGCCCGAGAACCAAGGCTCCGGCCAAAGCTCCCCAACCCCCTACAGAGTGCACAAGGGTCGAACCCGCAAAGTCGTGAAAACCTTTTGCATCAGCCCAGCCATAACCCCATTTCCAAAAACCGAGAATGGGATACACAATTCCCACAAAAAGAGTCGAGAAAATAAGGAAAGAAGTGAGCTTGATACGTTCGGCGACTGCACCTGAAACAATTGTTGCAGCAGTGGCTGCAAACATGCCTTGGAAGATAAAATCCGTCCAGTAGGTGTAGGCTCCTGAAGCGTATCCAATGGGAGAATAACCCGCAGGTAATCCGATTCCAAAGCCGCCAAAGCCAAAGAATCCACCGACGAAATCTTCACCGGGGTACATTAGGTTAAAGCCGCAAATGGCATAGGTTAGTGTTCCAATTGCAACAATTGAAACGTTTTTAAATAGAATGTTTACCGTGTTTTTCGCACGGGTCATTCCCACTTCGATCATAGAAAAACCGAGGTGCATGATAAAAACCAAACAAGTAGATACAAGCATCCAAATGTTATTGGCAGTGAAAAGGGCATTTGCAGCTGTCTCTTTTACAGCAGCCACTTCTTTGGCAACAGCTCCGATTGAATCAGAAACTCCAGCTAAAGCAGAGGCATCTATAGAGGCAACTGCGGTTGAATCTTGGGCAAAAAGGGAAACCGCTCCCAAACCCATAAGTGAAATAAGCATTTTATAGTTCACTCTATTCTCCTGTCGTAAAGGTGAATGAAACGGACGTTCCTTGATTAGCAATCTGTATGCCAAAACTTTGAGATCGTCTTTTCGCACAAAATCGCCATTTAATAGCACTGGAATTTTTTTTTTCACAATCTTGTCGTAAATTCCACAAAAATGAGGGGTCTGTTTTCTACATTTTTGTTCTACTGCGGAAATATTCTAACGATTTGGATTCTTATGACCGATGATTTTTCACCGAATCTCATACAAACAGTGATTGACATTACTGAAATGCTCACTGAGTATGAAGACACAGACACCCTACTCGACAAAATTCTTGATCTCTTAAAACGTCAAGGGTTAAGCTGGACCGCATTGAAGATAACGGATCCCGCTAGCGAAGATATTATCATTAAGTACTCGAGTGGTTTGAGCCCAGAAGAGATTGAAAGAGGACGCTACAAAATTGGAGAAGGTATTACCGGAACCGTTTTTCAAGAGGCTCATGAAATTGTCATTCGCGATATTACCAAAGACGATCGCTTTCTTAATAAACTGATGAATAAATCTGCTGGCGGTTCCTTTTTCTGCTTCCCCATCAGTTCAGGAGAACGAGTGGTGGGGGCTCTCTCTGCCTTCACGCCTGAAATTTCAGATGCTGCGTTTAACTCCTACATGCAATTATTTCGTTTAGTAACGCCTTTGATCAATCAGTCCATACGTATTGTCTCTAAAATCGAAAGCGATCAACTCAAACTCAAAGAAGAAAACTTCAAATTGCGATCAGAGCTCTCTGGAAAAAAAGGGCTCGCCAATTTTGTAGGCAATAGTTCAAAAATGCTCGAAGTGTATGAACAAATACGCATGGTAGCCAACTCTAACGCCACGGTTTTAATATTGGGATCAAACGGAACGGGTAAAGAACTTGTGGCCGATGCCATTCACTATTCAAGTATGCGCGCCAATAAGCCTCTCGTAAAAATCAACTCTGCGGCCCTTCCTGATAATCTCATCGAATCTGAACTCTTTGGTCACGAAAAAGGGGCTTTTACCGGAGCCTCTCACACCAAAAAAGGCCGAATTGAAATGGCCGAAGGTGGAACTCTTTTTCTCGATGAAATCGGTGAGCTTTCTCTCAATTTGCAGGCGAAGTTATTGCGTTTTTTGCAAAATAGAGAATTTGAACGAGTGGGTTCGGTCATTACGATGAAGTCTAATGTGCGCATTATTGCCGCCACCAATAGAGACTTGCAAAAAGAAGTCGAAAAAGGAAGCTTTCGCGAAGATTTATTTTACCGTCTTAATGTTTTCCCCATTTATCTTCCCCGACTTGCAGAGCGCAAAACAGATATCACTTTATTAGCCGATCACTTCTTGCAAAAGTATGCTAAAGAAAACATGAAACCGATCAAGAGAATTTCGACCCCAGCGATTGATATGCTTCTCTCTTATCACTGGCCCGGTAACGTGCGCGAGCTAGAAAACTGTATCGAACGAGCCGTTTTAGTCTGTCAAGGAGATACGATTAGAGCTCAAGACATGCCTCCTTCTCTGCAAACCTCAGAGACGGTAACGACTCAACAGGCCAATCTCTATGAAAATTGGACATTGCCTCAAGCGGTCGCCAACCTTGAAAAAGAAATGATCGTCGAGGCGCTCAAACGTCATGGAGGTCACCAAGGCAAAGCAGCGCGCAGCATCGGCATCACCGAACGCCAAATCGGCTACAAAATGAAACTCTACCGAATCTCTAAGAGTATTGTGCACGGTTAATTTTTGAAGCTCAACGAAAACTGGCATCGCCCCTTACTCATTGTCATGGCCAAAGAGCCGCAGGTGGGTCAAGTTAAAACTCGATTGGCGCAAAAGGTCGGTGATCAAAAAGCCCTCGAATTCTATCGAGAATTTTGTGTTCACATTCAACAAAAATTGAGCTCAGTCTCTTTTGACTGGGCTCTTGCCTTTTCACCCGGCAACGATGACCTTAACCCCCCTCGACAGCTGCGAGAAATATTCACGCCGCATTTTTTTGTGGCCCAAAGCCAAGGGAATCTGGGCGAGCGCTTGCAAAATCTTTTTGCAAGGTTTTGCAGAGAACGTCGACGAAAGGTAGTGATTATTGGAACCGATTCTCCCGACCTCCCCCTCGATTACTTAAATCAGGCCTTTTTAGAACTCGACAGCGCTGACGTTGTTATCGGCCCCACCGAAGACGGGGGCTATTATCTTATCGGTTTATGCGAAGAGCAACCCGAAATCTTTGAAAACATTCATTGGAGTACATCAACTGTATTCGAAGAAACCCAACTGCGGGCTCAAGAAAAAAAACTAAGTCTGAAGGTTTTACCCCAATGGTATGATATTGATGAATTAGAAGACCTGCATCGCTATCAAAAGATGCAGGGATTACCTCTAACGCCATAAGCCTTTCTATGAAGACGACACTCCCCTACTTCCTTTTTATCCCCGTTTTCATATCGGGATTTTTTCTATCCCAAAGTGGCCCTTGGGGAAGCTCACCACTTTGGAATGCTCTAAATTTTTCGGTTTTGATGATGGTCTCTCTATTGCTCAGTCTTTGGAAGAAACCCTCTGGAAGTCTTTTGTTATGCGCTGGCCTTCTACTTCGACTTTTTTTCTGGAGCTATCCTTTAAGCGATGATGTGAATCGCTATCTATGGGAAGGTCACGTGCAACACAAAGCTATTAATCCCTATCAGGTGCCACCTAACGACCCCACATTAGTCACCCTAAGGGATTCGATCTATCAAGGGATCAATCACAAAGAGTTTACTGCGATCTACCCCCCGCTGGCCCAGTTCCTTTTCAAAATTTCTGCTCTTTCTTACCCATCTCCCCACTTGTGGAGAATCCTTTTGCTGGTTAGTGACGCAGTCAGCATGCTCTTATTGCTTCTTATCTTAAAACAACAACAAAAACCGTTGAATCACCTTGCCCTCTTCGCTCTAAATCCCTTTATTCTTTTGTTTGGATTTGCTGAAGGGCATCTCGATCTCTTGCTCATTCCTTTTATTTTAACCGCTCTTTATTTTGCGTTGCAAAAAAAATGGGGCCCTACTTTATTTTTAATCACCTTGGGAGGAACTCTCAAGTATTTCTGCTGGTTTTTACTTCCTGTATTTATCAATCGACACTCTCTAAAAAAAGCCCATTGGGCGGTCTTAGGTCTTTTGCCCTTTACCCTTTTTCCCCCAAAGGGAATCTTTGATAGTTTAGTCGCTTTTTCAAAAGATTTTACCTTCAATGCCCCCGTTTATTTCTTATTTAAACAATTCGTTGGAGGCTCTATTCTACTGATTCTACTCACCCTTGCTTTTGTCGCCCTCTATCTTCTTGTTCAACCCCATTTAATTCGCAATGCCGCCGCCCTTTCGCTGATGTTTATCTGCATTTTACCGACAATTCATCCGTGGTATTTTTTACTACCGCTGAGTTTTTATGCCCTGCGACCTCGCTTGAGTTTTACCCTGCTACAGATCGGCATGGCGCTCGGTTTGCTCACTTTCTATCACCGCTACCTCACCGAAAAGATCTGGTTTCTCTCTTGGAATGAACTTCTCTTGATATGGCTCATTCCTCTCATTTTCTGGCTTATCGAACGCCTTTATCCCCAAATTCGCTGGCTGAGTCGCGAAGCCTTGCCCACTCCCGAATTTTTGACAGTGCTTGTTCCTGTATACAACGAAGCTGAAAATCTTCAACGTTTAGTTCGATCTCTTAAAGAATCTCTTGAGGGAGTTAAAGGTGAAGTTCGATTTATCGACGCAGGCTCTACCGATCTCGG
>JBNKYI010000204.1:0-5199 GCA_050300815.1 Fibrobacterales bacterium | reverse complement strand
ATGAAATCATATACATCGGCAAGGCAAAAATTTTAAAGAATAGGGTGCGTAGCTATTTCAGCAACAAAAATACAGATCATAGAGCCGCTCAATTAATGGTGCCCTTTATTGTTGATATCGATTGGATATTAACAGGCAGTGAGGTCGAAGCCTTATTATTAGAGGCTGAGTTGGTGCAAAAGCATCAACCCAAATACAACGTACGGCTGAAAGATGACAAGCACTTTCCCTATTTAAAATTGACAACTGCCGAAGAGTATCCCCGCATTGAGGTGGTGCGCAAGGTGAGAAATGACGGAAACACTTATTTTGGCCCTTACCTCAATGCAAAGGCAATGCGACGGGTGCTCAATGCCATTCCTAATATTTTTCGAATTAGAGAATGCACGCTGAAATTTCCTCTTAAAGAGCCGATTACTCCTTGTCTTAGTTATCATATCAAACGGTGTGACGGACCTTGTGCAAATTTTTGTACCCGCACCGAATACGAAATACAAGTTCAGAAACTGATTCCTTTTTTACAAGGAAAACCCAAAGACGTAGTGCAGGGGCTAAAAGAAGAGATGGCGCAGAGTGTTGCTCAACTTCGCTTTGAGCAAGCCGCTCGATTGAGGGACCAGATTAAAGATATTGAAGCTCTAAATGCGCCTCAACACATTGATCTAAAGAATGAAGAGGGGCATCACGACTTCATCAGTTGGGCGCGTAAAGGGGATTTGTTTACGGCGGTCGTTTTAGAATACCGTTCGGGGAGAATGGCTGAGCGCCGACATTACCATTACAAACTTCCTCTTGAAGAAGAAGACGAGGAACCTCTAGAAAAATTATTGATTGATCATTACCAAAATCAGTCTTATATCCCTCCTCAACTCTATCTTTTGAAAAAGGGATCTTTTGTCGAAGTGTATCGCGAGGTATTAGAGCGTTTTAGAAAAAAGAAGGTTTCGATAGACGTACCCCAACGAGGTGATAAACTTAAAGTTTTAGAATTGAGCCTGCGCAATGCAGAAATGCTGGTGATGGAACAAGTCGCCAAAGAAGCCAAGGCGAAGGCTATTGATGAGTCTGTTGATCTCTTACAACGAGAATTAAAATTATCGAGGGCGCCTCGCTATATTGAAGGCTTTGATATTTCTCATTTGAGTGGAACAGGAACAGTGGCCTCACAAGTTGTTTTCAGAAATGGCAAACCTAGCAAGTCTGAATATCGCAAATACAAAGTAAAGACGGTTGAGGGGATTGATGATTTTGCTTCAATGCGAGAAGTCTTGGGTAGACGGTTACGCCGTCTTAAAGAAGAAAACTTAGAGCTCCCCGATTTGATTCTTATTGATGGAGGTAAAGGGCAAGTTGAAGCGGCTTATTCTCAATTAGAGGCTTCGGGATTGGATATTCAGATGATCGGTTTAGCAAAACGCATAGAAGAGGTTTTTTTTCCTCGCAACTCTAAGCCCCATTTGATTCCCTATCACTCTCCAGCATTGAAATTATTACAAAGAGTGCGCAATGAGTCTCATCGCTTTGCGATCACTTTTCAACGTAAACAGCGAGAAAAAACTTTGGTGAGCCTTGCTTGGCTCGAAGACGTTGTTGGCGTCGGTAAGATCAGCGCAGCGAAGGTGCGCAAAAAATATCAGACCCTTCTGGGGTTGCAAAAGGCCGATCCGATAGAGTTGCAAGCGCTCGTCGGCAAAAAGGCCTTCGCAGGAATTCAGGATAAATTAAGGGAATTCGAGAGTTGAAGGCAAGATAGAGGCCTTTAAACTCGTTTTGATTTTGGCTATTTGAGTGGTTAGAGCGAGATCTTTGTCGTGCTCTAGCCACTTTTGCGCAGCGCGCACCATGGGCAATGGCAAGCCTGCGCGGGCGGCGGCTTCAAAACTTTGAGTCAATAAATTTTGTCTTTGTGCTTGATCATTCATCTGATCATAGGCCCAAGCCTGCAGCCATAAAAGGTCGACGATGGCGCTATAAAATCCACTGTTGCGAGCCTCTTTAACCGCCTGCTGCCAGTGCTGAACGGCTTCGTTCCATTTCTCTTGACGAGCAGCGAGCAAGCCATTTAAAGAAGAAATCATACCTTGACCAAGTCCTTGTTTTTCATAAGAAGAGCTGCCAGTGAGGACGGCGCACATTTCTGTCCAAAAAACTAATGAAGGGTATGAGGGGTCGTTTGGACTAGAGGGAATATTCACTTGAGCATCGCACTGATTGGCGAGAAAATTGCGCCGAACTTTAAGTGCTTTTACAGGGGTCGGAGTCGCTCCCCATTCGAGGGCTTTCTTAAGCAATGAGTCTGCTTCATTGAGCAAAAGTTGGTCGATATAAAGCCGGGCAAGATTCACAGAAATTCGCGCTTTGTTTTCAACATTGCCTTCTTTTTGAGCGGCTTCAAGAGCCTTTTGGTATTGGCGCTGAGCCTTGGCATAATCGCCGCTTTTGTAGGCGTTGGCACCTCGCCAAGCCCATTCACCAGATTCTGATGAAAAGGCAGGCGAAATAAGCAAGAACAACATTCCGAAAAAAGTCAAAATCCTTACCATTGCCCCTCCGTCAGATAAGGGATTTTTGAATGGTCGGGAGGATCGTCAAAGAACCAGAGGTCATTGACCTCTTTCATCAAATGCCCGGCTTGGTCGACCTTATCTTCAGAGGCGTTGAGCAAGTCTTGGGCCTGATAGATCATGGGGCCTGCCGTTTGGGTCATTTCAATGGAAATATCGAGTAAGGTATCGATTTTGCCAAAGGTTCGGGTTCCTTTGCCACTCAATTCAATCACAGATTTTTGAATGGTGTCGAGTTGACCAAGCAATTGAGGGGTATAGCGTTGAATGGTATCGATGAGCAAGAGCGATTTACTTGTGATTTTATCGATGATTTGCGTTTGTTTCACGAGATTGTCGTGCAGGGTTCGCGACTGTAAAAGAGCCCCCACGGTCGAGTTGGGGTCTCGGGCCATTTTAATGAGAGTGTCGCCGGCATAAACCAAGAACTGCACCTTGTCGAGCAGTTCTCGAGTTTGAGACAATAGCGATTCAATGTCTTTGGGATCTTCAGAACTCAAAACTTCGTTGTTTTTGAGAATTCTCCCTTTGGCCCCGGGGCTGATAAAAATGACTCGGTCAGAGATAATGTTTTTGTCTCGGGTGGGATAGGCGACAGATTCGGTGGTGATGAAGTGTTGGTAGACTTCTTTGATTTCGAGTTCGAGTTCTACTTGTCGGTCATCGTTGAGCATGATGCTTTTAACCTTGCCCACTTGAACTCCGTTGACTTGTACCTCTGTACCAGGCTTGAGGCCTAGTCCCGATTCGTAGCGAACCTTGAGAATGTAGGTGGGGTCAAAGAGCTCTTTGTTGTCGAGAACGAGAACCACAAATAAGGCGAGGAGAGCAAAAGAAGAGGTTAGGAACATTCCCACAATTAAGGAATTGAAATCTCTTAATTTAAAAGCTTTGGATCTTAAGAATCTGATAAGAGACAATGAGGGCTCCGAGTAGAGAATGTGGCGCTAAGTCGTTCAATTTGCATTATAACAAAATTAGAGGCTCCTCTAAAAACTTCTTTTGATTTTTTATCATAGGTCTTCGAAGTTGACTCTTTCTCATTCCCTTCTCATTATCGAATTGTAATATCGTGCGCCCCCAATTCTTCGAGAAGCTCATCCATGAAATCGCCCTTGAGGGTGTGCAACTCTTCGACGGGAAGGGGAGAGGTGATGCGGCCATTGGCTAAAATTGAGACCGAAGTGCCCAGTTCTCGAGGAATTTCGAGATCGTGAGTGACCATAATGACCGTCACTTTGCGCAGTTGAGAAACGTTCCAGAGCAAGGCGAGCAAATTGACGCGATTGATAAAGTCAAGCCCGGCAGTGGGTTCGTCCATTAGCAAAATGGTGGGATCTAAGATGAGGGTTCTCGCCACAGCCACCCGCTTTTGAATTCCCAGAGAAAGTTGGTGGGGAAATTCATGGGCGTGTTCGGCAACCAACATGTTTTGCAAGACGACTTCAACGCGTTGCTTAATGACATCTTCGGTGCCAAATCGGTGGTAGCGAAGAGGCATGGCTACATTGTCAAAGACGTTGAGGTTAGAGATGAGAGCGCTGTTTTGAAATACAAAGCCGAGATCGTTGCGCACAGGATCAGTGGCTTTAGGGGAGTCCATTTCGGCGGGTTTACCGTTGATAAAAACGTGCCCTTGGTCGGCTTTTTCCAATCCCGCAAGCACTCTGAGAAAGGTACTTTTGCCTCCGCCTGATGGCCCCCAGATGCAGACCCTGTCTCCTTGCTCGACAGCAAAATCAGCCCCGTCAAGAATCACTTTACCATCAAATTTGAGATGGATGTTGGTGGCGTTAATGGCAGACATCATAAAAAACTTCCCAAGCCTTCGAGATATTTGGGCAGATAAATCGAAGTGACAATACCGTTGGCGATGATTACGCTAATAAACGAGAGCACGACGGCACTTGACGAAGCCTGCGGAACGGTGCGCCGATCGTTTTTAAGGCGCAATCCGGCGTAACAAGAAATCCCGCTGATGATTAGTCCAAATAGGGTGGGCTTCAGGATCATTAAGGCCAAATCCATTAATGTCATTGAACTAAAAATCGAATTGCGAAAAAGCTCCCAGTCGATCACGACGGGCAGTTCAAAGAGAAAAATGTAGACTTTGGCGCATAGAAAGCCGGCAAAGATGGCCATGGCGTTGAATACAGAACTCAAACAAACCATAGAAACCACGCAGCCGATAACTGCGGGCATAACAATATAGCGAATGGGATCAATGCCTAGCGTTTCGAGGGCGTCGATTTCAGATTCGACTTTCATGTTGCCGATGTAAGTAGATAGGCCCGATCCGGTGCGGCCAGCCACGAGAAAAGCAGTGAAAATAGGGCCGAGTTCCCGAATGACGACAATGACCATGACGTCGCCGAAAAACCCACCATACCCCACCTTGGGCATTGCCGTTAAGGCTTGCATGACCACGACGGTGCCAAAGAGGGTTGAGGTAATGACCAATAGGGGAAGAGCTTCAAAACCCGTAAAATAAATTTGCCAAATCACTTGTTTAACGTTTAATTCTTGACGGTTGGTGTCTCGGGCAAAGAGAAAAAGAGAACGACCTAGCAACATGCTAATCTGACCGACCACAGAAGATTGAAACCGCCCCCCCAAACGGGCAAGTAGGCGAGCG
>JBNKYI010000203.1:0-5221 GCA_050300815.1 Fibrobacterales bacterium | reverse complement strand
GATTTTTATAGCCTCTGGTTTTTCCCTGCAAAACATTTTGAGCCAATAAGGCTTCACGCCAGAGAGCGACAAGCCCTTTGGCATCTAAATATTGGGGATGAATTGACCATAGCCTCATTCTCAACCTCACCTACTCATTGAGATTTTTCTATTGACAACATAATAATACCTCAACCATCCACAAATTCACAAGAAAAAGAAGTTAGGTGTTTTGGATGTATTAGGGTTGTTTATCTTTGTCACAATGCAACTAGAAATCATATTCGTCTCTAAAGTCTTTCACAATGCTGAAAATGGCTACACGGTCTTTCGCTTTACGCAAAAAGGCGAATCCCTTCAAAAAACGGGCGTGGGGTTTTTGCCTGATCTCAGTGGGGGAGAAGAGCTAAAGGTTGACGGCGAATGGATTCAGCACGCTAAGTTTGGCTCTCAATTTAAGGTGGAAACATTTGAGGTGATTCCTCCGAGCTCCAAAGAAGGAATTATCAAATTCTTGGGATCAGGTCAGATCAAAGGCATCAGTTTGGGGTTAGCTTCTCGCATTGTCGATCATTTGGGACTTAACACTCTGGATATTTTGGATCAAGATCCCAGACGAATTTTTGAAGTGCGCGGTATAGGAAAGAAGAATGGAGAATCCTTTGTTCATTCTTGGCAAGAACAACGTCACCTTCTTAAATTTCTGCAGTGGTTTCAGCCCTTTGGGCTCTCGCAGAGCACGGGAATCCGTTGGTTTAGACAGTTTGGAACGCGTTCACAAGAACAGTTAGAAGAGAATCCTTATTTGATGATTGGGGAGCCCTATCGGCAAAATTTTGTCAAGATCGATGAGTTGGCTCTAAAGCTGGGTTTTCCCTTTGAGGGCTATCATCGCTTTATCGCGGCTTATCAATACATTTTGCGTTCGGCGACTTTAGAAGGGCACACTTATCTTCCTCAAGAACAAGTATTGCTCAAGGCGTCGCAGTTATTGAAAATTGATCCTCAAAGCGATCAAGGCGACTTGATGTTTGCTCAGCTCGATCGCGCGGTAGAGCTTGAAGAAATAGCGCGCATCGAAGAAAAGTTAAGTCTGATTTGGTTGGCTAGGGCTGAGCGAGAAACCGCTGATTTTTTTACACAAGGGCGCCAAAAAATAAAGTCGCCCTTTAAATTTGACGCTCTTGAAGAGCTTCACCTTTGGCAAAAAGATCGCGAAATTCAATACTCTCCAACGCAAGTCAAAGCGATTTTGCAAAGTTTCGACCATCCCTTTTTTTTGATTACCGGTGGCCCCGGAACGGGCAAAACAACGGTTCTAAAAGGAATCCTTTCATTGGCGCGCAAGGCCGAACTTAAGGTTTTGATGGCGGCTCCAACGGGTCGAGCGGCTAAACGCATGGGAGAAGTGACTCAATTTAGTGCGAGTACTTTGCACCGTTTGCTCTCGTGGCAGCAAGGAGACGATGCTTTACGAGTTCCAGAAAGCGAGCTTCACTGTGATCTATTGATTGTCGATGAAGTATCTATGGTTGACACACAATTGATGCATGCATTAATCAAATCCATTTCGAAAACAACTCGTTTGATTCTCGTCGGTGATGTAGATCAGTTGCCTTCGGTGGGGCCAGGGCAAGTTTTTAGAGAGCTGTTAGAGCACTGTGCCGATCAGAAAGTGGTTCTCGATAGGGTCTTTAGGCAAGCAGATGCAAATGACATCCCTCATAATGCGGCATTGATTAATCAGGGGAAAATGCCCGAGTTTAAAAACAAAACGCACTTTCACTTTCGGGCGATTCAAAGCGTCGAAGAAGCCCTGCAAAAGACAGTAGATTTGGTCAGTAAAGATTTGCCCCAGCATTTCAAACTCGATCCCATCAATGATATTCAGGTGCTCAGCCCGATGAACAAAGGCGCCTTAGGGACGATAGAATTAAACTTGCGATTGAGAGAGGCCCTTAACCCCAGAGGCTTGGCTTTTACGGCGGGTGGCAGAGAATTTAGGTTGGGTGATAAAGTCATGCAACTCAAGAACAATTACGAAAAAATGGTTTTTAATGGGGATATGGGAACGGTACTTTCGGTCGACCGAGAGGCCAAGACGGCAAAAATTGAATTTGACGAAGTTCACGAGTATGAATTCTTAGAATTTGATCAGATCAGCTTAGCATACGCGACGACCATTCACAAAAGTCAGGGAAATGAATATCCAGTGGTTGTAATGCTACTTGATCATTCGCATTCAATCATGCTACAGCGAAACTTATTCTACACAGGAGTAACCCGTGCCAGAGAGCGAGTATTCATATTATCTCAGCTCTCTGTGTTGCAGCGCTGTGTCGCTCAGGCCGACACTCGCAATCGCTACACTCTATTGGGGAATTATCTGCAAGTAAAAAATCGATTTATGGATTTTCTTAAAAGCTAAGTCTTTATTTCATCCCCAAATAAGCACCCAAGGCGGCTTGGATATAATGGGTTCCATACAATTCAAATTCTTCGGCGGCGACAAATTGCCCCCCACTGCAACCGGGTTGGGTGTTTTCAGGAGACATTTCGTAGGTACCTAAGGTATTGTTCGCCGACATGTATCCCGTTTCTTCTGTCGAAATCACGGTACCTGCGGGTAAGGTGCAGACCTTTGTCTTTAAGTCGGCCTCTTTGTAAAAATCAAGCTCTTTAAAATTCACAAAATATTGAGGAGCTGTTGCGGTCACACAACTAAAAGTTAAATATTCATTTGTCTGGGTTTCATCGAGATCAAAATTAATAAGGTGACCTTCGTCTTCTTTGTAAAGGTTGGTTCTGCCAAACCATTCAAGGCCAGATTGAACAATAAAAGATTCACCCGCCTTGATATCAAAAAGTTTTTCTTTGAAGTAATTAAAAACCGTATAGTCTTTTTTAAAAGTCGCCAAACAGGGTTTGGGGTTTAAACTTTTTTCGATGGGGCCAGGAGTGTGATTTGTAGGGCCTGAGGTCACTAAACTCGAGCTAGAATTTTCTGAAGATGAAGAGTTTTTTGCCTCAGAGCTAGAAGACAAATCTTTGTTGGGTTCAAGGGTTTGTTTACATCCTATAAAACTTAAAGAGCTTAAACTTAAAAGAGCAAATGCGAGTGAGAGTTGGACTGTGTTTTTCATTGTTCCTCATCTTACGGGTCTTGTGAAAATTTTTAGACGCGAATTGGTTTTGGGTTTTTGAGATGAAGATATCTTAATGGGGTCTATTTTCAAATCCCTCAACAGTGTTTTATTGTGGGGATTTATGCGTCATCTACTTTTGGCTTTAAAGTGCGAATAAGGGATTGCGTATTTTCAGGCCCTATTATCCGCAAAATATGCGGATAATTTTTGTGTTTCTATTGGGAAAGATCTAAATTGGATAGGTATGCGGCAAAAAGAATGATTTAGTCCTTATAGAATGCAGGTGTAAATGTACATTCACGAAAATCCCGAATGGCCTCAATTTGAATGGAATGAGAAGGTTCTCATGAACCTGCTCGCTGAAGTTAGGAACAAGCAAGGTAGGTTGCTTGGTCGCATGCAGGTTTTGGGTTTTGATTTTAAAAATGAAGCCCTTTTAGAAACCTTAATTCTTGATGTGGTGAAATCAAGTGAAATTGAAGGCTTAAATTTAAACCAAGAGCAGGTGCGCTCATCGATCGCAAGAAATTTAGGACTTGAGATCCCTGGATTAGTCCCTTCAGACCGCGATGTTGATGGCGTGGTAGAAATGATGCTGGATGCCACTCAAAACTTTAACGAAGCGATGAGTGTACAAAGGCTTCAGGCGTGGCATGCTTCGATGTTTCCTAATGGGTATTCAGGCATGTTTAAAATTAAAGCAGGTCTTTGGCGTGATGGTGCGAATGGCCCTATGCAGGTTGTTTCTGGGGGGATGGGGAATGAAAAGGTGCATTTTGAGGCCCCACATCACGAAAAAGTGGAGTCTGAAATGAATGCTTTTTTGAATTGGCTTGATGGAACTCAAAAGATAGACCCTGTGATAAAAGCGGGAGTGGCTCATCTGTGGTTTGTTACCATTCATCCTTTTGAAGATGGCAACGGGCGAATTGCTCGTGCGCTTACTGATTTGTTGCTGGCAAGATCTGATGGGGTCTCACAACGTTTTTATTCGATGTCTGCCCAAATCAGAAAAGAGAGAGAAGGCTATTATAATGCATTAGAAATTTCTCAGCGCGGATCTTTAGAAATAACTTACTGGTTGGATTGGTTTTTGAAGTGTTTATTCCATTCGTTAGAGTCTGCAAATATTGTTTTAAAAAAAGTTTTATTTAAACATGAGTTTTTAAATACACACGCTAATACGCCGATGAACAAAAGGCAAAGTCAAATGGTTCAAAAATTACTGGTAGGTTTTGAAGGGGCGTTAACATCAACTAAGTGGGCTAAGATCAATAAGTGTTCTCAAGATACCGCTCTGCGTGATATTCAAGACTTGGTCGATAAAAAGGTTTTGCAAAAAGAAGGGGCGGGCGGTCGGTCGACGAGTTATGAATTGTTCCTCGTTCCTTTTTAATTCTCTATTCTCAACGAATCCCATCGTTCAAACCTATTAAACCCCCAGTTTTAAACGATTAGACTTTTTGCCTCAAAAGTCTAAACTTAATACTGTAAAATAATTGACTCGCAAACCCAACAAAACCCAACAAAACCCAAAAGGAGAGGTCGATGAGCGAACAACCTCAATGCCCATTTAGTGGCAAGACCATGGCATCAAATAGCGGAATGACAAATAAAGATTGGTGGCCCAATCAACTGAACTTGTCGATTCTTCACCAACATAGTCCGGCGTCAAACCCATTAGGTGAAGATTTTAACTACGCCGAAGAATTCAAAAAAATCGACTATAAAGCGCTTAAAGACGACCTTTATGCCTTGATGACTTCATCACAAGATTGGTGGCCTGCCGACTGGGGTCACTATGGTGGGTTATTTATTCGTATGACTTGGCACAGTGCGGGAACCTATCGCACGATGGACGGCCGCGGAGGCGGTGGCACGGGCAATCAGCGTTTTGCTCCGGTGAACAGCTGGCCCGATAATGGTAATCTCGACAAGGCCCGTCGTTTGCTTTGGCCCATCAAACAAAAATACGGAAAAAAGATTTCGTGGGCTGACCTTATGGTTCTTGCCGGTAACGTTGCTATGGAAAACATGGGCTTTAAAACGCTCGGCTTTGCCGGCGGCCGTGAGGATGAGTGGGAGCCCGATATGGT
>JBNKYI010000202.1:0-5230 GCA_050300815.1 Fibrobacterales bacterium | reverse complement strand
GGTGAAATATTATCAAGACTTTAGATACCCCTTAGTGCGCACAGCAATTGAGGCTTCACACTTTAGAGGAGATTATGTGGATTTGTGTCGATTTATTCACACACCGATTCCCCTTCTTGATCTAAAGAGAATTGTGAGAGATTTATGTGATTGGGATCTTGTGCGTCAGAATCTTGAGGGATTCTATGTGTTGACGGATAAGTTTGTTGAGCCTCCTCCAGCTTTTAACGCTCAAGTTAGGCAATTGAATAAAACCTGGTTAGAGCACGGTGTAAAAGCTTTGGATGACATTCCAGCAGAAGAAAGACACATCAGCACTCTAATGCTTTCGGTTTCAATAGAAACCGCCCAAAGGATTCAGAATAAAATGGAAGAGGTTCGCAAAGAAATTATTGAGTGGGTTGAGAGGGATTCAAATCCTGAAGAAGTAGTGCAACTAAGCCTGATTAATTTTAAACGCGCGGGGAGGAAGTCGTGAAAAAGTGGAGTTTATTGCTCGTCGGTTTGTTGTATGTTGTGGGGTGCTCAGAAGATCAGCGTGCGGGCGGAGATGATTTTCCCAATACAATCACGGCTTTAAAAGGTGATGTTTTTGCTGGGCTGACGGCAAATAGTGAATTAGAGGTTCCTCAGGGTGATAATCCCTTCGACATAGAAGAGATAAGTTCGCAAAGTGCAGCTCGAATAGTTGTTGCTGACACAAATCGCATGCCAGCAAGCGGTGGTGCACTTGCCAGTGCAGATACGACAATATGGCTCGAGGATACGTTGACTCAGGGAGTGGCAATTGTGGTGATTCACAAACAAAGTCTTTTAGAGGAATCAACAGATTCGATCTGGGTGTTGTGGACAGATGAGGCGAAAGACACCCTCAGCGATAATGAGAAAATTTTTCGCTTCGCTAAATATCAAAAAAATCTGATTGGAAAAGAAACCTTTGTCGTTGTCGAAGACTTAGATGGGGATAGCGTTATAGAGGGTACTCCTGCGAATCTTCAAAAAAGTTTATTTATAGAAGGGCGCCGAGGAGATATTGAATTGAGGTATAACGAATTGATAATGGGCCCTGGCTTGGATGGCGTTTTTAAAGACACTGCAGATAACATTATTTATTCGGGTATGCAAAAATATTATCTCAACGGAGTCTTGCAGAATATGAGACTCTTTGCCGATGCAGATGGAGATAGCATTTTATATGACGGCGTTGCTGATAGCGCTTTAATTTGGGTAAATGACTTTAGAAATTTTTCGGGTGATTTAACGCAAGATACGTTGAGTTGGGAACGTTTTAAAATGTGGCGTTTTGCCGAAGAAAAGAAAAATTACGCAATAGATTTTAGCGCATTACAAAAAAAAGTGGGGCGTTGGAAGTCGACAGAGATATTGGATAGCGCTGGATATTCGAGTGAGTTGCGAGATTCGGTTTGGGTGAGTGAGAAATGGGTGGTCGCTAATGATACATCGAAGATTCTGCAACGAGTCGATTATCTGTTATATATAGACCCTGGAGTTTCTCGGGATATTGTTCGTTTTCATTGGCAGCGTTTTGACCGTGAAGGAGTGAGCGCTTTTGAGATGATCGTTGAGCCCGATGAACCCGTTAGAGAGACAGAAGAATTGACGAAAGGGGATATTTTCCTCAGGGTGTCGACTGAGAAAGAAGACTTTGAAGTAGAAGCTCGTTTAGAGTCGGGGCACCTTCAAGGTAAAATTCATGAGAAGCGCAAAGGGCGACGTTGGAATCTCGATTGGAATTCTAACTAGAGAGGCCCTAGAATCTCTGTTCTATAAAAAGTTTTTGACGTGGAAAATAAGGACTTAATAGGTGCTCTCCTCTATCGAGTTGCTTTAAGTGAAAGAGAATTTGCCCCTGTGCATTCAAGATATTTACTGCGCCAAGAGGTTTATCGACATACAGGATGAGTTGCTTTTCGCGGTAAAAAAGTCGTGGTGAAGGCAGGTCTGGTAATGTGGGTGAGAGGCGAACAGAGGGGGTTTCACTGCTCGAACTCAACACTTCACTTGAACTCGTAACGACACCTCCGGCAAAACCGGGCTTTTCGAAAAGATTACTGTGGGTCCAATTGTGAATACCATCATTAATTATCCATGAGTAAGTCGCCATTTTGGCCCCTTCGTTGTGCGCGGGATCCATATAAAACATGATCGAATCATTATAGCCGTATCCGATAACAAAATGACCGCCTCCATTCGTCCACTCCCATCTTATGTAAGTCAGCTTAGACGAATCGATGAAGGATTGAAATTGATCAAGAGCATAGTAGCTTCCCGTTTTGTCATCTTTGTAATTTGAGGCAATGGCACTGGTGTAATTTTCCACAATTCCCACGACACTTCCGGGATTTCCCCAATTGTAATTCCAATTATTGCAAGCACCTGAAGGGTTGGTGCAGCAATTTTCGTCGCCAAAATAATAGCCTGAAGCAGAGTCTAGCGTCGCATTTTTTCGGGCAAACTCGGCGATTTCACATTGGCTGGGCGCACTCCCTTCAAAAAATTCAATGATTG
This sequence comes from Fibrobacterales bacterium, assembly GCA_050300815.1. Classification (GTDB taxonomy): domain Bacteria; phylum Fibrobacterota; class Fibrobacteria; order Fibrobacterales; family CAWVXU01; genus JBNKYI01. The sequence goes on along the minus strand of JBNKYI010000202.1, from coordinate 2,701 downwards.
ATCGAGATGTTGCAGCCCAGCACCATTGGTTTTGAACTTGAGCGTTGACGGGAACAGCCAGCACTCGTTCTTTGGCACTAAGGCTTGGGCAAAACAAGGCAAAGGAAAGCCCGATGAGGTAGACTTTTTGTGACATCTTCATTGTTGACCTTTAAAAAGAGGATGCTTGTGTATTAGTTCTACATAATGCTTGAGGGGATATTCAAGTAAAAAAGCATTTTGGTGCCTCAGTTCTGCGACAGACCATTCATTCATGGGTCGCTTGGGGTCGACGAAGACCCAAAAATCTTGTTGCAGTAGGTGGGCACGCCAAAAAAATCCCTGTTGATGAGGGAATTTTTGCAAAGCCATCTGAATGCATCTAGCGAGGGGATGAGCTCCCATATCCCCTAAAAGAACGCGCCCATTGGAGTCTTCTCGAAGGCTGATTAAGGCGAGAAATCGGCCCTTTGAGCTTAGAGGATAACGAAATACCCCACTGGGCTTTAGGGGCGTGGATGAGCTCAATGAATCTGGCCATATTTCATAAACGGCGATGGGCTCTTCTATTACGAGAGATTCGAGTTGGCTTTCTGAATCAAACCCCCAAACGCTTAATTGAGACCGCGGCACTTTTTCTTTGAAGAGTCGCAGGCCGAGGTCACTTTGCTTTGCAAAAGCCTGCAGGCTTTGAGGATTTGGTTTGAGCAGAATGGGTGCAGAGTTGTTTGAGGGTTGTAGCGATAAAATGAGAGGTGAAACTTGTGTTTTTAACGTGCTTTTTGGGGGACGAGTTTCATCTGAATGATCTGAATTGTTTGAACTCTCGGAACTCGCAAGCCATGAGGAGCCTTTGCTTGCAGATGACTCGAGAGGAGGTGTATTTTGGCTTTCTTTGCTACATCCTAATAGAAATGAGAGCGAATAGAGTAATGAAAAGAACGTAAATAAACTCATAAAGATCCTCGGGAATAAGAAAATAAGTTTTCTGCAGTTACAGAATCGCAAAATTACCGACAGTAAATAAGAACTATTTAAAAAACGAACCAAGGAGTAGAATAAAATTGTAATCATTTAATTGTTTTTACATTATAAAAACTAGTCAACATTTAATTAAAGAAGCAAGCATAACTAATTGAATTTAAATGATTAAATGGATAAAGACTCGCCTCAAATCATGTAATCAATTTTATATTTTTATTTGATCTGGTTAAAAAAGAAGGGTACCTTTGATTTATCATCAGATCAATTTCGTAGGAGAAAAAGATGAAAAAATCAGTATTCACTTTATCAATGAGCTCAGCTCTTTTCTTTAGCGCCTGTTTCAGCACGAATACAGAAGAAAGTTCTTCTGGAGTGATTCCTGAAACCAGCAATCTTTTTTATTCGCTTCCAGAATCGATTGCCAGTGGCAACCCCTCTGAGTCTTTACTTGTTGTCGATGAAGGAACTGCTGCTCGGGTTGCAGACGGAAGCGCTTTAGACTCGACAAGTATTTTTGACGCTTATCGACCCGTACCCGCTTATATCCATTTAGCTCAAGAGGCCAAAGATCAAGTAAAGGCTTTTATTGAAGAGTTGCGTAGCTATGATATTCCCGATGAGTATGATGATGTGAAGAATGGCTTGCACATTGAAAGTCGCACGATAGATACCACAATCATAGGTTCAGCACAGAAATTTTTTGTGATTCATATCTCTAACGCAGATACTGAAGAAGAAATTTTAAAAATGAACTATTGGAAAAATGCCCGTGGTCAATATCGCGGTAATTTTTTCTATACAGAGAGAGACCCTGCTTCAGAAAATATAGGTGCCTCGATACACGTTCATTTTAATGGGCATAATGAAGAACTATATGGCAAGCGCATGATGGTTACGTTCTATCAACCTGAAGCAAATCTAGATGATTCAAATGGTTCGACTGTCGTTAAGGTTTGGTCTCGCAAAAAAGGCAATCGAGTTTTTGCAACGGGAGTAAGTTATCATCCGCTATTTAACGATGAATTTTGGGGAGAAGGACCCAAGGTTTATGCATTCAGAAGCGTGGTGAATACCGATAAAGACAGGGCGGTTTTGAGAGTTGCCTTTGCGGATGCAGATAGCAACCTTACGGATATTTTTGAAAAACACCCTCTAGACAAAATGGTAATTAACCGCTTTGTTCAAAAGTATCAAGAAGAACTTGACAGCAATGATTCTTTAGCAAAAGCAGTGGCTTGGTCTTTAGAAAATGAAAAAGATCTTTATGCAATGTATGCAGAAATTGTGGCAGGCACTTTTGTTGAACCTGTCTTAGATGTGTCTGCTTTGACTCCTGAACAATTCTTAAAGTTTATTGAACTCAATCGAACCTTTCTTTTAGACCAAGCTGCTCAAACAGGAGATAAAGGCATCGCAGATCTCGTTAACTTTATCGAGATGGAACAGCCTGTATTTTTAGCTAAAGGGAGTGTATTTATTGGCGGCAAACGCCATCGCGAAAGAAAAGGACAAGGGTACGGAATCGAAAGTGATGAGTTAGAATCTAACGACTTGACAGATCTGAATCCAGGTGAGTTGTCAAACTTTGACCCAAAAGTTCAAGAAGAGCCTACTGAAATAGAAGAATAAATTTTGCGAATGAAGCAAAAAATGCCACCTCATTTGGAGGTGGCATTTTTGTATAAACGAAAACCACCGGCTAGGCCGGTGGTTCCTTATAAGCCTTCTGGCGATGATG
>JBNKYI010000201.1:0-5233 GCA_050300815.1 Fibrobacterales bacterium | reverse complement strand
CCCTATCAATTGGCCATTTTAATGCGCAAGGTTTTTGGGCGTGAGTATTCAGCTTGGGATGCAGGAATCTTAGCGACCGACATTTCTCGTCGAGCCCTCGACACTGCAGAAGAAGGTTTGTATTCGGGCGAAAAGATTGCGCAACTTCCCGCCGATATAAAAAACTTGGGATTTGATAAAGAAGGCCCTTTGTTTAGAGTCAAGCCCGAAGTGCGCAACGACGTGACCTATCGCCGATTTAACTTAATGAACCCACTGCCTTTTCGATCGATGTTTGATGTGGTTTTTTGTCGAAATGTGATGATCTATTTTGATGAAGAAACCCGCGAAGATCTCGTACAACGAATCTATGATCAGATGAATCCGGGCGGGTATTTCTTTATCAGCTTGTCTGAGTCGCTCAATCGCAACACCAGCCCCTTCACCTATATCAGTCCTGGATTTTATCAAAAAAAAGATGATAAAATTAATTGAATATCGGTTTAAAATTCATATAATCGCTGAGGAGATATGAATGGAAACAAATGACGCAAACGAAGAGCATCTAGAAGAATCAGAAGATTCTCTTAGAGATAAATACCTGACCTTTAATTTAGGTAAAGAAATTTTTGCCATAGAAATCAAATATGTCACCGAGATCATTGGCAAACAAGAGATTACCCCTGTACCAGACATGACCGAGTATATGTGCGGTGTAATTAACCTGCGCGGCAAGGTGATCCCTATCATGGATGTACGCACTCGCTTTAAGATGCCCTATCGAGATTATGATGATCGCACCTGCTTCGTAGTTTTAGATGTAGAAGAGACGACCGTTGGCATAGTGGTTGACCGAGTCTCTGAGGTTTTAGAACTCAATGAATCGATTATCGACAAGAAGAATAATACGGTTAAGGATCACGCGGTGATATCGGGAATTGCCCGAGTCGAATCGGGAGTGATTATTGTTGTCGACTGCACCTGTTTGATTAGCGACATAGATATAAGTCAGATGAGAATTGAAAAACCTGAAAAACTTGAAACGACTAAAGATGCCTAAAAGGGGATGAGAATGAAAAATCTTTCGATAAAGTATAAGTTGATGGCGGCGATGGCCTTTGTGGCGATAATCGCTGGCGCAATAGTGGGAGTGAGCAGTTATCAATATTCAAAGGATATGATGCTCAAAGAATTTGAAGAAAAGGATGAAGGTCTTTTAATTCATATAGAAGGTGAGATTGAAGAGCTCTTTGAACAATATGATAATGTGCTTTTGACTGTTGCCGAATCGAGACAAACCGAAGAAGCGGTCGTCGAATTTAGCAAAGCCTTTACAAAGCTTGGAGCGACAAACCTGCCCTCTTCGACCGAAAAAGAGCTCGCTGATTATTATCAAGGAGTCTTTTGGGAACGATTTCAAACGAAGTCAATGGAAAAAATAAAGCCCTTAGACTACATGCCCACCTCAACGGCGGGTAAACTGTTGCAGCAAAAGTTTATTATCGAGAATCAATATCCCGCTGGCGAAAAGAACCGTCTCGACAAGGTGCCAAGCTGGTCAACAGAATATAACGAAGTTCATGAACACCATCACGATTACTTTAAAGCTTTGGCTGATAAATTCGGCTTTTACGATATTTTTCTCATCGATGCCAAAAGCAATAACGTGGTTTATTCTGCCTTTAAAGAAGCAGATTTTGGCGTAAATATTAAAACGGGACCTTTGGCAAATTCAGGTTTGGGTTTAGCTTATCAAAAAGCCTTAAAGTCTTCGGGCCATCACGCTCAATATACCGATCTCGACTTTTATGTGCCCTCTTATGGGGTGCCAGCGCTATTTATTTCAACGCCTATTCGCAACAAGGCAGACGAAGTCGAAGGCGTGTTGGTTTTTCAGATTCCTGTCGCTCGAATCAATGGGGTCTTAACCTCTAATGAACAGTGGGAAACAAAGGGTTTAGGTAAAACGGGTGAGACCTTTGTTTTGGGTTCTGATATGAAACTTCGCTCAGAATCGCGAACCTTTATTCAACACAAAAAGTACTTTTTAGAAAATTATCCCCCAGAATATAAAGAAGACGTTGAAGTCATTGATAAAATGCACACAACCATTTTGCATGCGAGACTAAACAGTACTCGAATAGCAGGTCATTTTTCGAGTGATGAATTGGTGAGTCGCCCCGGAACAGATTATCTAAACAGAGATGTGATTTTATCGTATAAGCGTTTGCATATCGGTGATCTCGAGTGGATGATCGTGACTTGTTTCAGTCAAGATGAGGCCTATGAATCCATCAATCATCAAGCGCGAGTCTTACTCATTATCTTTTCGATTGTGTTGGCTTTTGTTGTCGTCGTTGCCCTGATCTTTACGCGTATTTTGCTTAAACCCATTTTGTCGACCTATGACGCTTTGCAGTCTTTTGCCAAGGGGGATAAAGGGGCTAAGGCTCAAGTTTATTCTGAAGACGAGGTGGGGCGTTTGGCTCAAACCTTAAACATGACCTTTGAAAAAATTAATCAAGCCGAGATTGAAGTTTTAGAGTTAAAAAAAGACGCCGAGTTGGCTGCGGCAAAATCAAATGCCACTCTTGAAGGATCGACCAGTGCGATCATGACTTGCGAGCGCGACTATAAGGTGGCTTATGTTAACCCTTCGGCGGTCGAATTCTTTAAAGAAAATGGAGAGTTTTTCAAGAAAATTGTTAAAGACTTTAATGCGAATGCTTTAACAGGGAGAGTGATTCACGATCTCCATCCCGAAATTAGAAGAAAAGAAACACTCTTTGACGACCCTGAAAATTTGCCATGTATGCTCGAACTCGAACTTGAGCATTTGACCATTGCCCTGACGGTTTCGGCGATGAAAGATTCTTTGGGCAATTATGTGGGCAATACCTTAGAGTGGAAGGATATCACCGAGGTTAGGCGCAAAGAGATGGAAGTGGCCCGTCTGCAATCTATGGTTGAGGGCTCTTCGGTGAGCGTGATGCTTTGTGACCGCGATTTAAATATCACCTATGCAAACCCTACGATCATGAAGATGATGGCCAAGTATGAAGAACGTTTTCGCGAGGTCTTTCCCAGTTTTAATGTGAAAAATATAATTGGTGAAAACATCGATATTTTTCACAAAGATCCCAGCAAACAAAGAAATATTTTGGCCAATACGGCAATCTCGCCCTATAGCACTGAGATTAAAGTTAATGGGTTGCATTTTGGATTGAATGCAATTGCCCTGAAAGACAGTCGGGGCAATCACATTGGTTCAGCCGTTGAATGGGTCGATAACAATGATCGCGAAAATTACCGCAGCGAAGTTGATAAAATTATCGAAGGCGCTTCTCGTGGTGAATTGAATGTGCGCGGTAATGTCGATGCCATGTCTGCAGCTTATAAACCGATGTTGTCGGGGATCAACAACGTGTTAAATGCAGTTGTGGCCCCAATTACCGAAATACAAGAAAAATTGGCATCGGTAGCCGAAGGCGATTTAACTCGCTATGTCGAAGGCCAATATCAGGGCGACTACGACCAGTTGAAGTCGGCTCTTAATAAAACCCTCGATAGCTTGAATGACATGATCTCTCAAGTCAGTGGCTCGGCCACTCAAATTGGCGCGGGTGCTCGTGAGTTGAGTTCGAGTTCACAAACGGTTTCTCAAGGAGCCACAGAATCAGCGGCCTCTCTCGAAGAGATCACCGCCTCGATGACCGAGATGGCCGAGCAAACCCGTCAGAACGCAGAGAATGCTTCTCAAGCGAACCAGCTGGCTGATCAAGCTAGACATTCTGCCGAAAAAGGAAATGATCAGATGCAGCGCATGGTGCAGGCCATGGCCGGCATTAGCGATTCGAGTCAAAATATCAGCAAAATCATCAAGGTGATTGATGAAATCGCCTTTCAAACCAACTTGCTCGCCTTAAACGCCGCCGTAGAAGCGGCGCGTGCCGGGGTGCACGGTAAGGGCTTTGCCGTAGTGGCCGAAGAAGTGCGCAATCTTGCGGCGCGTTCGGCTAAGGCGGCTAAAGAGACCACCGACATGATCGAAAGCTCGATTAACAAAGTGACAGATGGTTCGTCTATAGCTTCAGAGACGCAGACTTCGCTACAAGAAATTGTGCAAATCGTTTCTAAGGTCAACGACTTGGTTTCTGAAATTAATGCCGCTTCTAACGAACAGGCTTTGGGTATATCTCAAGTGAACCAAGGTCTGTCGCAGTTAGATTCGGTCACTCAGCAAAACTCGGCCGCCGCCGAAGAAAGTGCCTCAGCCTCTGAAGAGCTGGCCGGGCAATCGACTCAACTGACCGAAATTTTGGGACGATTCAAAATCTTAGGCGATAGCAATGGCATGTCTTATGGAATGAGCCCACACAAAGCGTTGTCGAGTGGACGCAAGTCGGCCCCCAAAGCTCTGCCTAAAAAAGAAACGAGAGTGCGCCCCGAACAAATCATTTCGTTAGATGATGAAGAGTTTGGCAAATTCTAAATTTCGAAAAAACGAATACACAGTGAGAAGAGGGGGCCTCTTCTCACTTTTTTATATTCATGTGGGGCGCTCGATATTTTTAGCACCAATCAATCAGGCGAGTTTACACTGCTTCTGAAGGGATGAAACAGACGTGACTTTTATTTCGGCGGGTGAAATTTTAATCACTCCTAAAGAAACTTCGTTAAATACCGTCTGCACCTTTGGTATTGTGCTTTGCTTTTATCACTCTAAAGAAAAGATATCGGCAATTTGTCATTTTCTTTATGTCGAAAATAACGAGGGCAAGAGCTGCTCAAGCACCTTTGGCAAGGTCTGCCTAGCATATCTTTTTAAAGAGTTTAAAGAGCGCGAATTAAAACTCGAAGATTTTGAGATTCATCTTTATGGAGGAGCCGTTCCTGAGGGAGCGGGCGAAGAGTATCGCAAGGTTGTCGCAGAAAATCTAGAGTGGGTTGAGGGGGTTTTACAAAAATATCAGATTCAACCCACCCATGTAGATGTAAAGGGCAATAGAGGACGAAAAATTATTTTTAATACGGGAACAGGAGAATGCATTGTCGCTAAAGTCAATCACGTGCGCACCGAAGATTGGGTCATCAACTATCACAGTCCGGTTTATAGAAGCTCAAATGAGAGAGATCTCTAAACCTCTTCGCCTCTAATCGTTCGCTTTTCGTCTTTACAAAGAACCTGCGACCTGGCTAATAATAAATCCGATAAAGCAAGCGATATTGAGTTGGGCAAAGCGAAGCCCCCATA
>JBNKYI010000200.1:0-5250 GCA_050300815.1 Fibrobacterales bacterium | reverse complement strand
TCCGTACAATAAAAAATGGGTTTTGGGATTTAGCAATGACCTCGACTTAAGTTCAATTAAGCAGGGATGGAAAGTCTGGAGAAACCATTCACTCGCTCATCAAAAAAACTTGAATCACACCTACACGTTGAGAAATTCTTATAAGCGAATTCCTCTTAAATTTAAGTATGAAGTCAAACAAGAGCGGTTAAAACTTCTCTTTGAAGACCCTGAGAGAAATCAAGTGAGCGTTTGCAGTGAACCTCTGCAGCAGGCACAAAACAAGTCTTTAGATCACCAACGCTTGGTTAAAAATTTAAGTGCCTTGGCAGATTCAGCCTATCAAATCACTCAAACCTATCCCTCTGATTTAGGGTCTTTTTTTATACGCGATAGCGAATTGCGCCAAATGAAGCAGCAATTAGTCGAATCCCTTAATCAAAAGCGGATAGAGCGCCCTATTATTAAAATAAAAGATGCTCTCGAATTCCCCAGTCAATCCTTACAAGACCCACAGCCTACACAGCTTAAGGTTTTAGTTCGACGCGAAGATCAAATTGATGCCCTAGCCGATTTAGATATCGATACGATCTATATGGATTTTGAGTTTGGCAAAGACTATAAGGTAGGGCTGCAAAAGATTCGCGCAATGGGAATTAAGGGGGGGATTTGCACGTTGCGTATACACAAACCCCACGAAAATCATCATCTCAAAGTGATTGAATGGTTAAAACCCGACAGTATTTTAATTCGCAATTTGGGAACCTTGCACCTTTTAAAAGATTTCTCTGCAGAAAAAATTGGTGACCACGGATTAAACATCACCAACAGCCTCAGTGCAGAGTGGTTTGCTGAGCGGGGTCTATCTGCACTGACTCCTAGCTATGATTTAAACAAGCAACAACTCGCCGATCTTATGGCCCAATTTGGGGGGCATCTCTTCGAATGCAATATTCACCATTATATGCCCGCTTTTCATATGGAGCATTGCGTTTTTGCTGCCTTTTTATCAAACGGGCACAGTTATCAAGATTGTGGTAAACCCTGTGAGAAACATCGAGTCGAGGTTGAAGACCACAAAGGTGCCTTTCACTATCTCGCAACCGATCAAGAATGCCGAAATACCTTATTTAAAGGAAGTCCTCAATCAGCGCTTCGCTTAGTTGAAGACCTTAAGGGATATGGAGTACATCGCTTTCGCATCGAGGCTCTAAACGAAACGGCAGAAGAACTGCGTCGCAAAGTGCAAATGTATCTCAAGGCTCTGAAGAGCGATATTTCTCTTGAAGAAGCTCAAAGAGAAATTGGCGTTGTTGAAAAATATGGAGTCACCGAAGGTCAACTTTTTAATCTCGGAACTTATCGAGATCGAAAAAAAACTTAATCGTGAAAATTTTCTCACGAGGAACCCATTTTTAGAGGTGTCCTAAATAAAAAAGCACCTCCTTCATTTTTCTTTGTAAGAAATCTCTACTATTTTTCACCAAGCATCAGACGCAAGTCTTTTGGAATTAAACATCGCCGCACTGCGGCTCAATCAAAGAGGAAAACATGGAATCAACTAAAATTGCAAAACTCGCTTTGGCCGGTGTACTGTCTTCGGGTCTCTTTCTCGCTGTTCACGCTGAAGGCGATAGCAAACACGATTGCGGAGCCAAGAACGAATGCAAAAGCAAAAAAGAAACGAAAAAACACGAAATGGAATCTCAGTATTCTGAAGTTCACGAGTGTGCAGGCAAAAACGTTTGTAAAGGCTTAGGCGGCTGCAAAACAAACGAAGGCATGTTGAAAAAACTTGCCGAAAAGGCCGGTGTACCTGCCGAAAAAGCCGGCGAAGCTCATGGCTGCGCAGGTAAAAATGAATGTAAAGGCCTTGGTGGATGCAAAGTTTCTCCTGAAAAATTTGCAACTCTTAAAGCGGCGATGACCAAATAGTTCCTTCCTCAGGGAATCGCAGGTGAAGGTCTTAAGGGGTTCTGTCTGTTTTTGATTGAATCTCTTGAGACCTTTTTTAACTCCATTCTCAATTTCTAAGGTACAATATCTCTATGCCTGAATTTTTACCCAAAGAAGCCATCGGCTTAGGATTGAGAATCCCTCATTATTCTCACATATTTACCCACTGGCCCGCAGTGGATTTCTTTGAAATTATTTCTGAAAATTTTATGATTGACGGAGGCCTTCCTCTTGCGAACCTAAAAAAAATTCTCGACCATTATCCTGTGGTTCAGCACGGCGTTTCTCTTTCAATCGCCTCGGCCGAACCTATAAATTGGGAATACCTGAAAAAACTAAAAGCGCTCACCGAAATGACGGGCACTCCTTTCTTTACCGACCACCTCTGTTGGTCTCGCTCAGACAGCCACCACTTTCACGATCTTCTCCCTATCCCTTATACTCAAGAATACGCGGATCTCATTGCTCAAAAGGCCAAAGAAGTTCAAGATTTTATGGGAATTCCCTTTGGACTTGAAAACCTATCGACCTACATCAGTTTTAAAGAGAGTGAGATGGAAGAGTGGGAATTCTATCGCTATGTGGTAGAAAAAGCGGGTGTCTATATGATGCTAGATATTAACAATGTATTTGTCAGCGCTCGCAATCACGGTTTTGACGCGCGTACTTACCTCGAAAATATGCCTTGGGAGCGCGTGCTTCAAACACACTTGGCCGGCCCTTCTGAGCTTTCTGATGGAACCTTTTTAGACACCCATGACCACCCTGTTCGCCCCGAAGTTTGGGATCTCTACCAATACGCTTGGCAATTGAGTAAAGGAGGCTTTCCGACCTTACTCGAATGGGACGGGCAAATCCCCGATTTCAATACCGTGCATCAAGAAGCTCTTAAATGCAAGAAATACAGAAGCTAATTTATATCAACAACAAAAGCATTCTTTGGAATATAGGGAAACAAGGAAAAGATCGTGAGCAATGAAAGAGTTTTGACAGCCCAAGAAAAGTTAGCCCGTTTTCAAAGAGCTTTTGGCAAAGCGATTTCGACGCCCTTTGGATGGAGGGATGGAGAAGCGTATTGTCGCACCGCCGATTATTCAATCGAATTTTTGCAGCAGATTATCCCCTTAAATGCTCAATCTGAAATCGATCGGTTGAAAACCTATAATCAGCAATATTGGTATCGGCTTCTCGATATTATGCAAGGAGAACTGCCTTTACTCTGCGCTCATCTCGGATATTACGATTTCAATCGGTGGGCCACCCAATACCTCGAACTCTTTCCCTCAACCAGTCCTGACCTCAACGACTTGATTCAATACCTTCCCCACTTTTTAGAAATAGACCAAATTTTAACTCCTATTCAAAAACAGTGGGTAGAGATCGACTACAGAATGGCCAAGCTTTTCATCAAGGCTGAGCAAGAAATTGAAATAAAAAATCAGTTGAGTCAGATGTCTGTCGAAGAGGGATTAAATTCGATCTTTACTTTTCAAGAAGGCTGCTTTCTCACGATTTCTAATACCGATCATCATCGCCGCCGCACTCAATTTAAGCAGGGGGATTTTAGTGAAGCCGATTCCTTTGGCGTTGGCGATTTTCCTCTGATTGTCTATCGCTTAAACGGCGGTGTTTATATTGAAGACCTCTCACTTCTCGAATACCAGTTGCTTCGGGAATTATACAAAGGGCAAACTCTCACAGAGAGCGTTGCGAGTGTCTACGAGAAATCAGATTTGCAACAAAGGGAATGGCTCGTCGGAGAGATTCAAGAATGGTTTCAACGTTGGACTTCTCTCAGTTTCTTTACCGGAGCCCATTTAAAACGGTAAGAGAGTTCTAGACCCAAGGCGAAGGGCATTAATTTCACGTCGTTAAAAAAGCCTTCGGGGCGACTGCGAAAGCCTCTGCCCCATCTCCAGCTCCCTTCAAGGGCTAGGCCAAAACTGCTGTGCCCATTAATCTGCGTGTGGCGAATCCAAGATAAACTCACTGACGGCTCAAGGGATTTGGGATGGGAGCGATCCCACCATTCTTCAAGGGCAAAACCCAAGGCATTCGTCGATGAATTTTCTTCGAATAAACGGCATTGATAATGCAATGCCGAACTAAAACTGAAACGGTCATTCAAACCCCCTCCTGCTGAAATTCCCCACCAGTGCTTTTTCGTTAGAGCCTGAGTGTAAACCAAACGGCCAAAGGGATAAAGAGCTCCGAGATAATAAAGAGGCCTAAAAGAAAGATCTAAGGCCTGACTCATATAAACTTCTTCTTGGGGAGCAGGTGCAAATTCTTCAAAAACTCCGGCGCACACAGGGCTGGCCCAGAGTGCGCCTATCCCCGCACAGAGATTTAAAAGACGTTTGAATGGCACACCCAAAGCATAGGCTGAGCGGACTTTTAGCAAAGACCGCTCCGGGCTTCAAAAAACTCTTCCATAGATTTGTACCCATCGGCTCGCATCGCTTCGGCCAACTCGGCTTTCATTTTGTGAAAGGCCTGCCAGCGATAAGCGATCACCGAATAGCACTGCACGGCATCGGCGCCGGCTTTTAAAAGATCCCAAGCCTTGGCACCGTGATCGATTCCGCCCGAAGCGATGACTGACATTTGCGGATATTTCGATTTGATAAATTCGACCGCTCTAAAAGTGTTTGTGTAGAGGGCTCGCCCAGAAATCCCCCCCAATTGCCCGTCGGCGGTTACCGCTTTGAGCTCTTTATCTTGCAATTGCAAGAACTTTGCCTTGGCTCCCGGAAAGGTGTTGAAAAGAATGAGGCCGTTGATTCCCGAATCCACAAGAATTTCGAGAACCGACATCATTTGTTTTTCTCCCATATCAGGAGAAATTTTAGCGTAAACGGCTTTGCGCACCGGCAAACTTTTGCGTATGCGAATGATTTGTTCAAAGAGTTTTTGCAAATAGCTCAATTGCGTGTCTATGCGATCGTGACCCGTATTGGGGCAAGAAACATTAATTTCAACGTAGTCGGCGGCGTTATAGGCTTTGCGAAAAGAATAGAGCAAATCTTCAATTTTTTCTTCTTCGCTCACCAGCCCAGGAGTTTCACCGATCGAAAGCCCTAAGGCCATGCCCATCTTTTGACATTTAATCAAGTCTCTATCGACGATTTGGGCCAAGGGATCAATTCCCGGGTTATTCAATCCCATGCTATTTTGCACACAGCGGTCGGCGGTTAACATTCGAATGCGAGGGCGAAAAGGATTTCCGTTGCGGGGAATTTTCGTTGCCGTTCCCACTGTTAAACCGCCAATGCCCAGATATGAAAATTCGGGAAGCTTCTCTCCATACTTGTT
>JBNKYI010000199.1:0-5277 GCA_050300815.1 Fibrobacterales bacterium | reverse complement strand
TGGTGCTAATTTTTCAACCTTAGTCGATAAATTCGCCCCCATTTGAATAAAAATGAACCCTCACACTTCGTTTTATGGATCAAAGCGCAGTCTGTGCATGGTTGTTGTCATTTTTAGCACCAATCAATCAGGCCAGTTCTGGAATTAGTGTCTGACGCGTCTAACACCAAGTAGAATCATAGACCACTTCCCATCCCCTATGGTGATTTTAAAATCTGAAAAAGGATTCACAGCTAGTCGGTGGTTTCGTTTATATAAAAAACACCCTGTTCCGAGAAACAGGGTGTTTTTGGATAGAGACCCCTACTGGGGTTAGCGAGAAGAATCGTTAAGAAAGTTTTAGCTTAGAATGAACCTTGAAGTTCGAAACCAAAACCAATAGTTGGATCAGCAGTTTCTCCGGCAGCTTCTAGAATATCTTTGTCACCAAGGGGAACAGTAACACCTGCAGTAATTAAGAGGGTTACGTCTTCAGTGGGAGTAAGATAGTATGTAGGCCAAGTTTGAAAGTTTTCATCTTCGTCAGCATCAGAATCAGGATCGTGATATTCTAAAGTTACACCAAATGAAGAAATATCATTAATGGGAAAACCAGGCTCAACATATACATACATATCTGACATATCATCGCTATACAAAGGTTCATTGGTAGGTTTATCACCGTAATCCTCCATGAAGAATGAAGCGAGTACGTTAAAAGCACCAAAATCATAGAAAGGCTCAACTAAGATTGCAAAACCAACGTCTGAACCACTAGACTTAAAGCCAGCACCAGTTACATTCAAGGCAAAGGCATCTTTTTCGAAACCGAAAACAGCACCACCCGTCATAGCATCTGCTCCAGGTTTGCCTTCGTATTCGCCATAAACACTAAGCGCAATACCTTCTGGTGTAGGTGCTTCATAGCTTACATAGGTAGCCCATTCATTCATTGCGTGCTGACCCGTATATACTGTCAAGCCCATTGATGAAAAACCGATACCGCGAACTGCATCTTCTTGGATAACAGAATAGTTGCGTTTGTAAACATAATAACCAAACTCACCTGCACCATAAATCAGATCGCCGGCAACAAATGAGAAATCATCAGAAAAAGCATGAGTGAAAGTGATTCCATCAAAAACCACATCGGGCCACCAACCCTCACCATTGTCATCTTTCGCACCATCCATGGTCGTATAAATGTCTACAGTAGTAGCAGTTCCAAACGCAATAGAAGTGGTCAAGTCGATTTCATTTAAAACACCATTTTCAGGGTTTTTATAATCAGAATCAAGCGCTGTAAAACCTTGAGACAAGAAATATCCAGAGAACGAAATCTCAGGGCCTTCGGCAAAAACAGCGCCAGTGGCGAGCATAGAAGTAAGAGCTAAAGTTGAAGCTGTACGGATCATTTAATTCCTCCAATTTGGATTGAGTAATGTGACGGTACAGCTTAAAGCACATTGTGTGCCAAAACAATTCTCTTCTACAATTTCCCTTTCTCTAAAGTGAAAAGGCAAGTATCAACAACAAAATACGCTTCATTTCATAAGATTTCACCATTTTGTGCTTAACCCCTTGTAGATACATACAATTTTGTAACAAAAAAGACCCATTCTTCAGAACGGGCCTTTGGTTGTATTACTTTACTTTTCTTTTTTATTTGCGTCGTTTGTAACCCGCTCTTTTTAAATCAGAGTAGTTCGAAATGGCTGGAGCATTATCTTTATTGCAATTTATCGGTTCTGCTTTGGTCTGAGCAAAGGTATTGATTAGATAAACACCCGAAGCCCATTTACGCCCCGCCACCGAGCGCATTTCTTTATTTAAGCGACTGATTTCAAAAATTGCTTTGACTCGCCCACCGTCATCTTGATACTCTGAATTATCGACCTCAAGTGCGGGAACGCTCAGATTTGAAACGAATTGTCCGATATTATCATAAATCACCACTTTAATTCCTTCTACACTGAGATCCCACATCGGAGAACCATCTTCACAGATTCCCCCTCGAGGACTGCCATCAGAGTTTACCCCCCCATTTTGTGGAAATTGTAGATCCATTATCAGCACAATTCCCAATTTTTCCGTCTCTGGGTCATAGCCTATGCGGTCTTCGACAGGGATGACCGTTGAGCCAACCCCATCTTGATAGGCAATTTCTTCGAGTAATCCCGTCTCTTGGTTAACAAAGCCGAGATTGAAAATCTCATTTTCAGGAATTTTTTCCCGACCTTTGATCGTATAGTATTCTTCCACACTGACCTTAGGTTTTTCGATCAAGGCCTTTTCTAACTTGATTTTGATACTGTTATCTGTCAATTCGACCACAATATTTACGGTGTCATAGCCCGTATTACCGGCAATATCGGTAAAGCTACGCACAATCTGATTTTTGCCAATAATCAAGTTTTCTCCTAACAGACTATCTTGATAGACGCCATCGACCTTCCATTCTACCTCACTAAACAGAGAATTCACAAAGTCATTTTCTGTTGGAGTTGTAATTTCGACTTCAGGCACTTTCGTATCGAGAATAACTTCGACCGTATCGTGAACAACATTGCCATAGATATCTTCGTAGGTCACAATCACCTGAACTTTGTCTCCCTCAATCAAGGTATCTGGGCTGACGACCGCATTTGTCAATTCTATTTTAGAGGGATCTTTACCTCTTTGACTGACAACCCAAACCAATAATTTTTCAGGATCGTTCGTATAGATATTTCCAGCGCTATCTACTCCAAAACCACTGGTTTCGGGTTTTAACACGGGGGGAATTTGGTTGACCATCGTCGTGAACCATAAGGTGTCTGGCAAATCTTTCGTGGGGTTTTGATAGACATAAAAAACCTCATTTTCACCTTGAGCTACGGGGATTTTCAAGGTCTTGGGCACCCCATCTTCGGTGATCTCGACATAAAGCGTGTCTTGATTTGAAAAAATGCTATCGGCAATGGCGTGTTCTCTAAGCGAATCTGCAATCACTTTTACATCAATCACCGATTTTTCAACGACATTCTGTATGTTAACAATCACTTGCACTACAGTGGTAAACTCTCCATCACTCACTTCGACCTGAAGCGTATCTTGTTTCTTGCTTTCGTAATCGGGAATGTAATCTGGGCCTACGGTGATCACACCCGTCACTGGATCAATGAGGTATCCTGGATTGCTTCCTACAACCGTATAACTTAAAGTATCGCCATCTACATCAACAACGGGAACTTTTCCTACAGCGTTACCTGGGCCTGTGTTTTCGACAACGACCACGATAGTGTCTGAGCCAACAGGAGCATCGTTGCGATCGCCCACTCTAACGGTGACTTCTTTGAGAACTTCTTTATCTCCATCGGTCACTTTAACCACAATTTTGATCTCGGGTTGAGTCTCGTAATCCAAGGGTTTAACCACTTTAATTTCACCCGTCAAAGGATCTATGGTAAAGAGGTTACCAGGATTTGTTTCAATCGAATAGGTTAACGCGTCGCCGTCTTCGTCTATTACCTCTAACGTGTCGACCACTGTACCAGGGATTGCATTTTCTGGCACATCGAGCACCTCAGTAATAATCACAGGAGCGTCATTGACATCGGTGACTTTAACCGTCACAACTGCCGTGTCTGCAAATTCTCCGTCGGCAACTTCAACCTGAAGCGTATAGAGACTATCCGATTCATAATCTAACGACTGGCTAACTGTTACTTTACCCGTCGCAGGATCAATCGAGAAAATCCCCGCAAGGTCTTGAATAATCTTATAGGATTGATTGCTTTCGGGGTCTGTAGAAGTCAAAGTACCTACCGCTGTAGGAGCCGAAGTATTTTCGGCAACATTGAGGGTTTGATCACTGATTGATGGCGATTCATTCACATCATTGAGATGAATTTGCACCGTCTTATTAGGAGCCACTCCATCGGCATTGGTCGCACTTACAATCAAGGTGTATTGATTTTGAGCTTCATAATCTAATACTGCACCAGGCAATACCGTAATCACACCTGTGTTACCATCAATGGCAAACAAGGCATCACCAGTGCCGCCGGGCACGATGGTAAAGGTCGCGGGCGGAAAGTTACTGCTATTGTCAAACTCAACGGTATCGACCACGGTGCCTGCAGGGCTATTTTCATTAATATAGTAGGGGCCGACATTCACAGCGGGCACTTCGAGCTCATTAGTGATCACTACAACGACTAACACCGTGTCTTGCGCACCTGCATTGTCAGTCACCACAGCCTGAGCAGTGAGTGTGTCTTTGGTTTCATAGTCGGGCACAACGGCAAGACTAAGAGCTCCCGTAGTGGCATTAATGCTCAACTCAGCGGTACTTAGCAAACTATAAGTCAAAGCATCACCATATACAATGTCGTCATCTTTAGCCCCTACCGTTAAAACCGCAGTGCCTACAGGGCTGTTTTCAGCAATATTGGCTTGATAAGGGCCCCCAAACACTGGCGCGTCATTGGTGTTTACCACCGTGAGGTTAAAAGTTTGTGAGGCACTGGCACCCGCCACATCAGTCACCTTGACCGTAATGACTGTACTTCCTACATCAGCATTTGCTGGGGTACCGCTAAAGGTGCGAGTGGCAGAATCAAAACTTAACCATGCAGGTAAACCTGAAGCTGTGTATGTTAATACATCGCCTGCATCAACATCAGTAAATGAGGTGGTGGGTATAACTCGAGTAAAGAGCGAATCTTCAAGTGTCGTTGTATCGGCGATCGCACTTCCCACAGTAGGGGCATCATTGGTGTTTGCCACTGTGATGGTATATGAAGTCGTGTCAGATGTACCAGCTACATCAGTGACAATCACAGAAACAGCATGTGCTCCCACATCCGCATTTGTGGGTGTCCACGAAATCACTCCCGCAGTGCTTACGGTTAGACCTGCAGGGCCAACGAGTTTACTAAAGCTACGAGTATCGCCCACATCAACATCGGTGGCAGTGGCTGTATAAGTGTATAAAGCGTCTTCGTTGATGGTGGTGTCGCTAATTGCTGCAATGACCGGATAATCATTCGTATTGACGACGGTCAAAACAAACTGTTGAGAGGCGGTTGCCGCCGCACTGTCTGTTACGGTCACAGTAATTGTTACTGCATCCACATCGGCATTTGCCGGTGTGCCGCTGAATGTACGAGTGGCCGGAGTAAAAGACAACCAAGCGGGCAGACCAGTTGCCGACCAAGTTAAAGGTTCTCCATCAATGTCATTAAAGGCACCATCTGAAATCACATAAGTAAATGTCGAATCTTCAAGAGTGGTGGTATCGGCAATCGCCGTACC
>JBNKYI010000198.1:0-5296 GCA_050300815.1 Fibrobacterales bacterium | reverse complement strand
CTGTCCATCGGGTATCTAAAATAGTCTTTCTGCTCTCATTTTTCACATCTTGGCTCAGACGGGTGTAAAAACGATCGGGATTAATGGGATCGGTTTCGATTTTAACGTTTTGTTCAGGAGATGAAATCCAAGTGAGGTGAGATTCAAAATTTATTTCGTCGGGGAGGCGAATCGGATGGTGTCTTTTGCGCATGCGGGGAAGGTTCATAAAAGAACGCTCCCAGACATTGGGGAAATCTCCAGTCCAAGTATTGTCTTCTCGATAGAGAAGATGGGGAACATTGTACCAGACCTTGAGAATAAGGGGACGGTCGTGGTTTTCGAGATTTTCGGCTTCGACCTTTTGAATAAAAACTTCGGGCAGATCTTGAATCAGCCATTCTTTGAGTTGCTGGCGCTGTTCATCTGGGCTGAGGTTCCAGAGTTTATCCCTAAAGGCAACGCCAAATTTTCCTCCGAGGATGAGAGAGTCTTTTAGGCTGAGTGACCCTTCACTGTCTGCGGCGGCTGTGTGGAAAAAGCGCGCGTAGTGTTCGGTGGAATTTTCGACTTTAGGTGTGGTGATCAACTTCGATTGGCTCCCGTCAATAATTAAGGCGTATTTATCTTCGAGATGATAGGGGATGATTCGATTTGAACCTCCTTGGTCGGTGAGATCTACATAGCGTTCAGCGTAATCTTTGCCGGCGGGAATGTGTAAAATCATATGATCAAATTGTTGGAGGCTGGGAAGTGCAGGGCTCACCGGCACCGTTAGGTGCATTAGGGTGAGATGGCTGGGTATGTTAAAGGTGGCCAACATTTCTTTGAGCAACAGAGATTGATCTTTGCAATCACCTTTACGGCTCGTTAACGTGGTTAATGGAGTGACGGGGATAATGGTGTGATCTCCAAATAAAACGTTTTCATACACGATGTTTTTGCGAATCCAGTGAATCAAAGCATCAATCACTTCTTGGCTCTTAAATCGATTTCCACGAATTTCATAAGCTTTTTCTTGAACGGGAATAGAGACTTTCATCTGGTGTTTGATGAGGTTTTCGTATTCTTTGCCCACAGAGGCCCAATCCCTTTTGTGACTGACCATTACCCCTGAACCAATGTCTCGGTAATGTGGACTGTAAAGTTCTTTGCGGATGATTTCAGGATGAGTCACTTCAAATACCAAGCCTTGGGCTGAGCTGTCGTTACTTAGTTCTCCGTAAGCTTCGGTTTGTATAAGGTCTAGGTCTCCTTTGAGGGCCAATCGATCTGAGCCTGTGGGAATGGTGCGGTTGAACATGTGGTGCATGAAAGGAGCAAAGGAGCTTTTATCGATGCTCTGACGGCTCCACTGCAGATGAATAAAGTCGCCTACCTTAAGATCTCTTAGAGGGATGTGGGCTAATTGAACATCGCTGTTTGCATTTGCCCCATAATCAGAAGACACGTAATAGGTGCCTGGGCGACCTTTAAAACTTAAAGCTTGAGTCGAGTCGTAGACGTCTAGCTTGTTGATATAAATGCGATCGTATCCGGGAATAAAATTGAAGTTGAATTCTTGAAAAGAACTAACGCCTCTCTCATCGAGAATTTGAATGACCAATTCTTCGGTGATCGTCCAAGGTTTCTCTTTTGAAAAATAGAGTTCTTCGTTGCGATAATGCAGGATTGCAGGATATTTTTCAGGCAATAATCGATGGGGCATTTTCAAATCGACGTGAGCAAAAGTCTTGCTCGCGCTAAAAACGGGTTGAATGGGCCGTTGCAAAATTTTGCTTTGAGAGATTCCTAAAAATGATTTTGTCGCCGCTAAAAAACTTTGCACTTCTTCGTCGTTGTCGCGAATTTCTTTGGCTTTGCTAAAAGTGGCCAAGGCTTCTTTAAAACGTTTGAGGTAAAATTCAGCTTTGCCTTTGAGGATGAGAACTTCAAGATCGGGTTTCTCTATTTTTTCAATTTGTTGGGCCATGGCTAAGGCATCGTCGTATTTTTGCAAAAAGAGGTAGGCGATGATTGAGTATTTAGCCGTTTCTTGATTGAGGGGGTATTTCGCCCGAAGCTCAGAGAGGAGGGTGGCGCCGTCTTGATAGTGTTCAAGTCCTAATAGTGTCTTAGCGAGATAGAGCCCCAGACGTTGGGATTTTTGAAATTGATAAAGATCGTTGACTGCGCGGTAGCTTTCTGTTTTGCGACCCATCCCCCATAGCACATCAGAAATATTAATGGCCAGTTCTTCGTCGAAAGGAAGATACTCGAAGGCGGCTTTGTTAATGGCATAGGCCTTGGCAAATTCCTTTTGGTGCTCAAACATCTCTCCCAAAATTTTTAAAAGAGTTCCGCTTTGACGCACGAGATCCATCTTTTGGGTGAATTGTTGAATACCTGGGCCATAAAGGTCTTTTTCTTGGTAGACAAATCCGCAATTAGCGAGATAGTCGGGGTGTGCTGGATCGAGTTGTTGAGCTTGTTCAAAATACGCGAGGGCCAATAGACTTTGTTTGTTAACCAGTTGTTGAAGCCCGATCTGGTTGAGAATAAAAGCTTCTTGTCGCTGATTGGCAAGAGAGGTTTTGACGGATGTAGAATTCCAATGCACAGATAGAGCTCTTTCGACAGGGCAATGCAGGCTAGACATTTGCACTTGATTTTCTTTTTGTCGATAATCTATCTGCACTGAATAGCCGCTAAGAAGAGGAGAAGGGGCTGTGATGAGATATTGATTATGCCCATCGATGATTTTGCGTTTAAAATTGAGTTGATTATCGCTGAGGGTTAAACCCAGAGCGACAAGATAGGCATCGAGTAAGGTGTTAGGCTGTGGGGTACGGGTTTGGTGAAGCGCCCCTGTAAACGAGAGAAAACATTGGTTTTGTGAATTAAAATAAATGCGACGCTGCCCGGGATAAGGAAAATGATTGGCTTTGATTTCTTGCCAGTGTTGCAGCGAATCGTCTTTTACCCATTCGATTCCCAAATCGCTCAAGGGGTCTGCGATATTTGCTGTTTGGTCTTTGGGAGAGGGCGTTTGGGGCTGTAAATTTGCGATGAGTTTCTCAATTTCTTCCACTCCATCTAGTTCGCGTGAGGATGTTTCGATAGAAAAAATTTCGTAATCTTCATCGCCCAAATAAACAAAGGCATAGAGGTTGAGTTCACCGTCTTCACCGCTTCCGTGAAATTCAAGATACTCGCCCGTGCGGTTGACTGAGGTTAGCGGTTGTCGATTTTGTGAGTTGAGTTTTTGAAACTGACTGCGGTAGTGCTTATTAAGAGGAGAAAGAATCGAGTCAAGCGAGGGTTCTACGCCTTGAGTATAGCGAATTCTAACCCAATGGGCCAGCGCATTGTCTTTTTTAAATTGCCGGGTGCGGGGGAGAAAGGTGGAAAGCTCCTCGACTTCTATCCATTCATTTTTGCCTAGATCTCTATCGGTTCTGAAATTTTGTTCAGAAGAGTTGGGGCGAGCATCTGCAGGGAATGAAACATTTGAACCCGCACAACCAGTGAAATTCGCAATGGTCATCGCAGAGAGAAGGGAAGCGCAGCACAGGGAGCGTGAAATTCCCGCGGGAATACGTGTTAGATAAAACCAATTTTTCATTTGAACATCCTCAATGGGTTCTCGATTTGTGTGGGGCAATGAATTCACAGAAATCAATAAAAATTAATCTATGGGGTCGAGAAGCCAGAGTGTCTCAATAGAAGACATATTTACACTACTTTACCTCAAAGTTAATCTCAAGGTGATGAAAAAGCCATTTCTATTGGGTTAAATCGAAGGAAAACGCCTCGACTGCGTTGGACAACGAGTGGGACTTTATTAAATTGGGGCGGTCTTCAAAACGAACATGTTATCGAAAGGACTCAACATGGCAATTAAAATTGGTATTAACGGATTTGGACGTATCGGTCGTAACGTTTTCCGCGCTTCTGTAAATCGCGAAGACATCGAAATCGTAGCGATTAACGACCTTCTTGACGTCGACTACTTGGCCTACATGCTCAAGTACGACTCTGTACACGGTCGCTTTTCTGGCACTGTAGAAGTTGCTGATGGCGCTCTCATTGTAAACGGTAAAAAAGTACGTTGTACTGCAGAAACTAACCAAGAAAAATTGGCTTGGGGAGAAGTGGGTGCTGACGTTGTTGTTGAGTCAACGGGCCTTTTCTTATCAGAAGATCTCGTGCAAGGCCACCTCAAAGCTGGCGCTAAAAAAGTAGTGCTTTCTGCACCTTCAAAAGATGCTACTCCTATGTTTGTAATGGGTGTTAACCACACTTCTTACGCTGGTCAAACTGTAGTTTCTAACGCTTCTTGTACTACGAACTGCTTGGCTCCTATCGCTAAAGTTTTGAATGACAAATTCGGCATTGAAAAAGGTTTGATGACTACGGTTCACGCTGCGACTGCGACTCAAAAAACAGTTGACGGCCCTTCTAAAAAAGATTGGCGCGGTGGCCGTGGTATCCTTGAAAACATCATCCCTTCATCTACTGGCGCAGCTAAAGCCGTAGGTAAAGTGATTCCTGAATTGAACGGTAAATTGACAGGTATGGCCTTCCGCGTTCCTACCTCTGACGTTTCAGTTGTAGACTTGACGGTTGTACTTAAAAACGAAGCTTCATACGAAGACATCTGCAAAGCGATGAAAGAAGCTTCTGAAGGCGCCATGAAAGGTGTTCTTGGCTACACAGATGAAGAAGTTGTTGCTACGGACTTCCGCGGCGAAACTTGCACTTCAATCTTCGATGCCAAAGCAGGTATCCAGCTTGACGGTAAATTCGTTAAAGTAGTATCTTGGTATGACAACGAAATGGGTTATTCAAACAAAGTTCTCGATCTTTGCGCTCACATCAGCAAATAAGATGTTTTATACTTTGAACATGAAAAGGGGCTGTCTCATAACGGACAGCCCCTTTTTTCATTTTGTTTACGGTGAATTTCTTTTTACAGTTGGGTTTAAAATTTTTCCTTGATTTCAACCCTCGTTTTTTTGAAAAAAGAGGCCCTATACCCCTAATTTCTGCAAATTGTTGCTCAATAGCCAGAGTCCTAGTTCAATATGGACTTTTTCTTTACCTCTCAACCATAGTCTTTTAAGACCTCGGTTCTGTTTGAGATTTCCAAAAATGGTTTCTACATCACAGCACCGTCGCTTTCGATGTTTGATTCCTTCTTCACTCCTCAATAACTCCTTAGCTCTTGCTTTATATTCTTGAAGCTTAAAACTCTTTTCTACATGACGACCTTCTTTTGAACTTGTGCACCCTGCTTTTAAAGGACATCCACCACACTTTTTACCTATATAGGATC
>JBNKYI010000197.1:0-5307 GCA_050300815.1 Fibrobacterales bacterium | reverse complement strand
CATGGGCATCGTTCGATTTAAAAATCAAAAGAATTTTGTGTGCCATTAATTTGGTTTCTAGACCCGTTTTAGCTTTAAGCGCCGCAAAGCTGGATTTTCTGTTATGTATAAAATAATTGATATTGCTTGAGTCTTCGAATAATATGCTGGGGCCAAAAATATTCTTGTCTGTTTTTAAAACGACTTTATTCACAGAGTCTAATTTTGATTCAGAAAATATCAAGTTCAAACCACAAAGAAATAAAAGAAATAGCTTACCCAATATCAACCTCATAGAATAGTCATAATAAAAACGTACGCTTCAAGTTAAAGATATCTCTGAAGAGAATCCTATCCTACAAATATCTAACAGAAGTTGGAACAACCTTTAGGTAGCAGTAGCAAAGGGATCATTGGCGATGTCCAAATCATTTATCAAGCTCTTTTCAAAACCTAAATTAAGGACCACTTAATTTCTTGTTGTACTTTCCATCCAATGAAATGACTATCGTTTTTTATCTTTTTAGTGTCAGCAAATAAAAAAATCGGGATCAGTGATCCCTCATAAATTATTTTGAATCGTTTGTTAATTTTTTAACTTTTCAAAATACGTGTCATATCCATATTTAACTAAATAAATATTCTCACTACTGGCCTCACCATTGAAGGTGCTATTAAAAGAAAAACTCAAATACATATTCCCTGAGATTTTTTCCAACTTACTTTCAGGCAGATCAAATGAAGCACTCAACAAACCTTTAAGATTTGATTTGGTTACTTCACTCGTTTTATACTTTATTTTCAACTCGAGCAAAGAATAATTGGTGACTATTTTACCCTTTTCTGCTATGAAATACTTATTGTAATTATGAAGGAACTTTCCACCAAAATCGATAGCACTTTTATCTCCAATTGTTTCTAAAGCGTATAAAACATCTCCTTTAAATCTTTTATCAAATTCAACCTCTAAGTATTTACCTTCAACATTCACAGTTTTATTCACAAAGTTTTCAATCGCAGCCTTTAAGCTAGCACTCATTTCTAAGTTATTCTCTTCAATCACCGACTTCAACTTGGCTTCCAAGCCTGCTTTGATAGTAGATTCAATTTGATGTTTCTGTTCGAAATCATATGTATGAATTATTGCTACGCTTTCCTCTAATTCTTTTCTAATCTCCTGGTACTTAGGTTGGAACAAAATTTTTTTCTTTACGTGATATTCATTGGTTGCATTCCATTCAGCTAAGAACTCATTCCATGTTGTGGAATCCAAAAAACTTTTATTTGGAATCACAGATGTATTCAAATAATTAACATAAGCTTCATCCAATTTTCCAAAATCATTATTTTCAAAAATCACATCGATTAATTGAACATCCGAACGTGCATTTTTTTCATCAGTAATCTTTCCCAAATTCTGGACTTTTGTCTTCAAAATTACAGGAGGATTTTCAATTATATCACTAACCTCTGCCACCCCTGCCGGCCCAAATTTACGACTACCATTAATGTCTGTTGATACTAACTCTGCCTTATACAGATGTATTTTCTCAGCACATCCAATGAGTGCAAGAGATAAAGCTAAAAGAATTTTTCTCATATTCGCTCCAAATTATGGATTGTATTTCAACCATGTATTCATCGAATTTAATTTTAAAAGAAATATTTCATTGTTTATATCTGTCTGTTATTTCAAATTTTCAACTGTTTAAGACTCAACCAATTCACTTTTCTTGAAATGCTTCTTTGCGTAGGCAATAAAAGCAATATAGGGCACCATTATTACAATTACCAATCCAACAACACGATCGTCGTTGAAGAAAAACGACTGTTTAAATAATTCTATTTGTTGTGAACTCATACTTCCCGTACCATACAACCCTTCAAGGCCTGCCGTCTTTACGGTGAGAATAAAAGAAACAATCGAAAAAGCATAAAGTGCCGTGATTCCAT
This sequence comes from Fibrobacterales bacterium, assembly GCA_050300815.1. GTDB lineage: Bacteria > Fibrobacterota > Fibrobacteria > Fibrobacterales > CAWVXU01 > JBNKYI01. The sequence goes on along the minus strand of JBNKYI010000197.1, from coordinate 3,375 downwards.
ACCATGCTTTTAATTTCATCTTAAAGAGTTGATACCCTACATAAACGAGAATTCCTGCATAGACCAACATAAACAATGAAGCTGGAATATCTTCCAACCAAAATCCCATTAATGGAACACTATATCCAGCTACCATATTAATGGGTAAGGCGATTCCACCATATATTGTCAAACCTGAAAGAGCTATGATTGGTAGAGGGGCTTTATCTACCCAACTTTTTTGAGGGTTTAGTCGTTGAATCATTGCAATCATGTTTTTATTGATGCATGCAAGGTAAACCAAAAGAGGCAAAATTATCCCAATCACAAAATCAAATACAAGCATAACCTTAACAAGTGAGCCAAGCATCTCTTTATTAAATTCTGGGTGCATTGGCATGCCCTCAAAAACCTTTGTTCCATATATCATGAGGAATAAAAATCCGAAAATGCCGATACAAAAAGTAAATGCCGACATGATGGTGAGTATTGCATGGGCCCACTTTCTAGCCTTTGCTAATCCAAGGCCTAAGGTAATTAAAAGTGAGCCAGTGCCCAAATTCATTATCATAGCCATGATCATACTCATCACTTGATGATTTCCACCTTGGTCTGCCCCCATGGGTAGGTTGATCATGGCCATTAATCCTGCCAAAATCAACAGACCACCAAAGAGAATTTGAGGAATACCGATTAAAACCAGTACCCATTTGCGATTTTCTGGCTCGACAACAGATTTATTTTCAGTTGCTACTACTGTATTAGTTTCGGTGGGTTCCACAATTTCTCCTTCAATTTTTGATTAACCAAATCACTTTTTGTTGTTATGTAATTTCTATTACATTGTAGGTTAGACAGTTCCACTAAAGATAAGATTCATAAAGCCATGTCTTAAATTTCACCATTTGCTCATTGTTGGTTTCTAGCCACGAATTATGTTCTGCTTGGGATACTCTTGAGAAAATGAACCTGGCAAAAGCTTCTTGGTTTTTTGTTTCGACCAATTTTTGGTAAAAGGGTTTGAGACTATTTTGAGCATCCATTTCAGAAATCAGTTGTATCGTAGAAATTGCTGTCGCCACAAGAAACTCATAGTCAGAGACTTTTTCACTATAGAGGGGCATATTATTAATTGAATCTGCGGCAATTGTCATAGCAACACCTAAAATTAATGCTCCATCAATAGTGGCTGCACCTGAATTATTGCCCATAGAAGGGACTGTAATAAGTACTGAATCCCCTTGTCCTTTTTTTACAAGCGATTTATTTACCGAGTAAATTCTATTTAAAGATTCATTGAGTCTACCTTCACTTCGGCCTATCATCAATGCGTACATTCGATAAGAATATTCATCAAACCATTTACCTAATTGTCCTGCTAGATATCCAACTATATAATATGAACCTTCATGAACCTTTGAATCTAGCGTGGCTGCCATGACATAATTATAGGCTTCATCAACTTGTTTGTTATTAAATAATGTGATCGCCAAATTGTATTTCAGCAAATAAGAATGTGGATCTTGCTTTAATCCATTTTTATAAATCGTAACCGCGGAATCTGGTTTACCGAGGTGATCGTAGATAGTTCCCAATTGCACATAGGCTCTACTATTAGAAGATGACCTTAGTTTAATTGACTCATTACAATAATTTATCGCAATATCATATTCTTTATTTGCATAATATGAGAAGCAGATTTCATATTTAAGAGTGGCGTCTGATGAATTAAATTTTTCTGCTTCTTTATACTTTTCTATTGCTTCAGAAAATTTTCCCTGATCGTGCAAGGCGACACCTTCGGCAACCAGAGTGTTAAAATCTGCAGCCCACGAATATATTGAAAACAGCATTAAAGTGACGATTGTCTTTTTCATAACCCTCCTAGATTTTATGTCCACATTTATTTGCCTATTTTACAGGTCAAATATACAGGGTAATTGTTAGGGCCTCAGTCCATTCCCTATCATTTTTCTAAATGAAATAATAGCTCAAAATCTCAGATCGTTGAAGACTTTATTTCTTCTGCGTTTTGATATACGGTAAAGTGCCCCCCTTTGACTTTAATTAAATCAGTTATTTGGGGAGCCTTTAAAAGGCGGTCAGCTTCTCCATGTATTGAGACTATCGGTGACTTTAATTCCCCACCTTAGGATTATAGTAAAAGGTAGGCACTATTTTTTCTTCACTTGGAAGCCCAAAACCAAATGAAATCGAGGCGCCTATGGCAAAACCTATACCATACACAATCAATGGCATTCCTAATCTAGGCTTATCATCTGGCTTAAAGAAACCCTTAATTAATTCATAAAACACCCATGGACCCACGATTATAGAAGGAGCGATGTTAGAATAAACCAATCTTCTTTTAGTAATGTTGGGATCTTTGAAAATTATTTTTGCTGAATTCATTAACACATAGTTTGTTGAATCAATTGATATAAAGCTATCAGAAACTCCTGTCACTTTGCCTTCTATTACTTCGCCGTTTTTGTGAAAAAATTGGATAAGAGAATAATTGTAGGTCAATCTTTTAAAAAACAATTCATCTAAAGGAGTAAGGTTTCTTTTTTCAATAACTTCTGACCTAGAAAGTGTCGATTCGCACTCAATTGATAGGCAGGGTAGAATTACCGCCAATGTCTTGTCAGAATTAGCTGCTGATAATGTTGTTATCAATAGAAATAAAAATATTTGAATCATCCTGGTATCCCCTTGCCTCTTCAATTACAAGCACCCAACATCATATTGCTTAATGGTTTCGATTTGAATTTTATTCAGTGCAATAAAAGTCTCATTAGAAACAGAGAAGTCTTCAGACATTTCTTCAAATCGAAGAAGTTCCGAATCTATAAAGTTACTGATGATATCTATTCGTTTCATAAATTTTGATTCGAAGCCCATCTTTTTAGATTCAATCAAGTCATAGATGGTCGTCTTTAACTCGCTGTCAGAAACTACTTTGTCTAGCATTATTTGAAACTCAGTGGGCACCACTCCTAGGCCTTTTTCGATCCACCGCATGGCCAATATCGGTCTTAGCACATAGAAATATTTTTTAATTCTCACTTCTTCTCCTTGTAGGTAGCCACGATTATTGCCATTGGCCATATGACTGTAGTGGTAAAAGCAGGCTTTAGCTGAAAAAATGTCAGGTAAAATTGAAAGAATTTTGGAATGAAAACTGTCTTCGCAGCGATACTTAATTGGCGAATTCATCCATTCGATAAAGGCAGGATTTGATTTTTTAAAAAGATTTAAATTCTGTTTTGAATTTTCAAAACCTTGCTTCGGTTTATTTTCATTATTCTTTGATTTAAAGCCTTTGGTTTAAATTTGAGTATTTAAACAAAATTCCAAATTTCTGGATTGGAAACGAAGCTCGAAAGGTCTTAA
>JBNKYI010000196.1:0-5309 GCA_050300815.1 Fibrobacterales bacterium | reverse complement strand
CTCTTCGGCTTCGGCGACTAGCTCTTCAAAACAAGTACCGTTTTCATTTCTTTCAGCGACTTCTCCAAAATACCCTCGCTCTATATCTAAACGGGCCGCTTGACACATGGCCTTGCGATCTGCAAAACGATGAGGATATAGCACCTGACACACCTTTATTTCAGCGCGCCAAGACTTTAAAGCAACAATTGATTTAAAACTCTCTCCGAAGCTTTTCTTTCCATAATACGCCAGTTCTTCGAGATGATCTGGATTTACGAGATGCCCATTCACCTCAGTATATCTGAGAGTTAACACCTGTACCGGACACTCTGTTTGAAAAGAGAGATCAAAGAGAGCGGGCTTAAAGGGCAAAAGTTCTTTTCCGCTGCTTGTAGTGGCCTCAGGAAAAAAGCAGAGATGATGCCCCTGCTCTAAAAATCCACCTAAATCAGAGAGTTCTTTTTTAAGAGACATCCTCGAACGGCTGACAAAATAACAGCCCGCCATGCGCGTGATTCGACCGAGAAAAGAATGCCCTTTGACATCTGTCGATGTCACATAAAAAGTCGGTAAACCTGTAAGGATAAGAATGGGATCAAGCCAAGAGAGGTGATTTGAGATAAGGATCGCTCCCTGGCTCACGGTTTTTAAGTTTCCGACAAAGCGAATGCGCCCGCCAAATCCCCAAATGAAAAATCGACTCAAACTTGAGGTAATCGCCAAGCGGATGCCCCTTCCGATGGAATCAGGCAAAAACTGCACTAGCAGTTGCAAACAAAAAAACAAAGAGAGAATGCCTCCCGCCCATAATAGGCGCAGAGGCACTCGAATATATTTAGCGAACACCAAACCTCGTCAAGAACTGGGGATTCATTTTTTCAACAGGCAACAATGTAAAAAAGTCTAGTGTTTTAAACTCGGGATCCCAAGAGGGTGCGCCAGCGATATAGGCCCCCAATTTGAGATAACCTTTTAACAAAGGGGGCATCCGAACGACCCCTGCTTGATCGTCTTCTGAAAAGTCTCCTGACATTTCTTTTGCAAATCTTAGACGGTCATCGGGGTGCATGTTTAGAGGTTCTGTTCTCATATGAACTGGGCTTAGATGATCCCGCAAAAGCTTAGTCCCAATAGCCCGAACCGATTGAATTTCATTTTCAGATTGACCGACAGAGACCGAAGAACAACCAAAGGCCCAAGTCGCACCCAAAGATTTCATGTATTCCCCTAACCCTTGCCAAACCAAGGCAATACAAGTTCCTGAACGATAATCAGGATGAATGCAGGCGCGATCCAATTCGAGAAGCCTACCCTCGAGTTTTAAGATCGAACCCATGGCAAATTCACTTTGAGAGTAGAAGCTTTGCGTGCGATCAGAAGAAAGTAAACGATAGGTCCCTACAATCTTATTGTGTTCTAGATCTCTCAAAATTAAGTGATCAGCGACCAAATCAAATTCATCCATGTCCATAGCTGTATTCGATTTAACCTCTGATGAACTTCCAAAAAAAACTTCGTGACGCAGTCTAAAGGCTTCGCAAAGCTCATCTAGATTGTCAGCGATTTTAATCTGGTAATGACCGAACTGTCGATTAATCGCAATGCGCGGACGAAAACCGTCTTTGAGACCAATGGCCTGCAAATTGCGATCAAACTGGGCATTCCACCAGTCAGCTTGAAGTTCGGTAGGCATGCTGTACATGATGTACCTCCTTAAAATTGGCATGTCTATTCAATCTACCCGGAGGAAGTTTCGCTGAGATTTCAGAAAAGATTCTCTCAAAATGCGCAGTCTTTTCGATTTCCCCTCAACCTTCGACAAAAGGAATCCCCTCAATCATCGACTAAAAAACTATTTTGGGGCCCAAAATGGGTCTTTATTAGACCTTTATTTCGTTTAATCCTATGTGCAATTCAAATGAGTTTTCCTTAGATTGCATGCAAGGGTCGAGGGAATTCTATTTTGCCCCCGACCTTGTTTTGCGCACTTTGGATAGTTAGGAGTTCTGTGTTCACGGAAAAAACAAACCGCCAGGTTAAAGACATGCCCGATGTGGCGACCACATCAACTCCTGTTTTAGGAGGTACTCTCCACCGAGTGGGAATGAGCAATGTCGAAATTCCCGTTAAAATTGAAAGCCGAAATGGCGCCATGACCATTCCTGCTAAGGCCGATCTCTACGTCAGCCTCGACAGCTCTGAGGCCAAAGGCATTCACATGTCTCGCTTATTTTTGACCGCAGAAAGTCTTCTCGCAGAAAAACCTTTAAATCTCGCCACCATTGGCGAACTCCTCGAAAATTTTTTGCAATCTCACGAGGGATTGAGTTTGCAATCCGCTGCTAAGTTTCGCTTCGATTATATGACCAAACGACCCGCCCTGCTCTCTCAAAATGAGGGATGGCGCTTCTATCCGATGACTCTCGGCGGAATTCGCAAAGGCGATCGCACACTTTTTGAATTGCATATTCGCATCACCTATTCTTCAACTTGCCCCTGTTCTGCAGCACTAGCTCGTCAAATCATTCAAGAGCGCTTTGTCGAAAAATTTGGCAAAGGAGAAGCTGACGCTCAAGAAATCGCAGCTTGGTTGGGTTCTGAACAAGGGGTTTCAGCAACTCCTCATAGCCAACGCAGCTTCGCCGAAATTACACTTCGTTCTTATCATTCTGACTTTGGCGCCTTCCCCCCCGAGCTAATCGATATACTCGAAGAGGCCCTTAACACTCCGGTGCAAGCAGCAGTCAAGCGCGAAGACGAGCAAGAGTTCGCCCGCCTCAACGGAGAGAACCCTATGTTTTGTGAAGATGCTGCTCGCAAACTCAAAATTGCCGTCGAAGCCCTCCCTCTTGTGGATGATTATCGTATTGAAGCCCGGCACTTTGAAAGCCTACACCCTCACGATGCCGTGGCTATTGTGACTAAAGGAATCGAAGGCGGATTGCAAGCTTAATTCGACAAAAGTTGACCCTAGCGAGAAGACAAAACGCTTAAGGGATTTTGTGGCGAATTTGAAGTAAAAGTGAAAACTTCGACGGATCGGCTAGATTGTTTTGGACAGTCGTGCCGGCCCTTAATAGATTTGTTGAATCCCACTTTTTAAGGTTTTCGCACTATGGCCGGCCATCTCTCTGTTGAAGAATCTGCAGAACCCAAATCTGTTTTGCAAAAATTAAAATCACTAGGCCCCGGACTTCTCTGGGCGGGAGCCGCCATTGGCGTTTCTCACTTGGTTCAGTCAACCCGAGCCGGAGCCGAATTTGGCTTTGGATTGCTCTGGGCCCTCATCGTCGCGAACGTCTTTAAATTTCCCTTTTTTGAGATCGGCCCTCGCTATGTATCTGCCACCGGAAAGGGTTTAATTGAGGGCTACCGAACACTCGGCAAAACAGCCTTGGCCATTTTTATCCTTTTTACCCTGAGCACAATGTTTACCATTCAAGCCGCTGTCACCGTTGTCACAGCAGGGCTGGCCGGTCATATCTTCGGTTTAGACTTATCCATTCAAGTGTGGACATTCATTCTTCTGCTAATCTGCACAGCAATTCTCAGCTTTAATCGCTTCAGCTTACTCGACAAAGCTGTCAAAGTAATCATTGTCGTATTAACACTTTCGACGATTGGATCTCTAATAGGAACTTTTTTGGGACACGGTAGCCCGCGCACAGGCACCATGGAAGTCTTCAATTGGGGCAACTCTGCCCACCTTCTTTTTCTGATCGGTTTTATGGGATGGATGCCCGCCCCCATAGACGTTTCACTTTGGCACTCTGAATGGTCTATTGCTAACAACGAAGCGCAAAACAGAAAGGTCTCTCTTAAAGACTCTCTTTTTGACTTTCACATTGGCTATTGGGGATGCGCTTTACTCGCCGCCGCATTTCTCACTCTGGGCGCCCGCGTAATGTATGGCAAAGGAGTCGAGCTAAGCGCTTCAGGCATAGGCTTTGCCGGCCAACTCATTCAACTTTATACCGATTGCCTCGGAAGCTGGGCCACCCCCATTATCGCCATTGCTGCTTTCACCACAATGTTTAGCACCACGCTAACCTGTCTCGATGCTTTTCCGCGGGTACTTTCTAAGGCCGCCAATTTGCTCAAGCCAGCCAGTCGTCCGCGCACTCGATATTTTGTTATTCTGGGAATAACACTCGTTGGCACCCTGTTGATTGTATTCAAATTCATGTCATCTATGAAACAGATGATACAGATTGCCACGACCTTGTCGTTTGTTACTGCTCCAGTTTTAGCTTGGTTAAACCTTAAGGCGATGAATCACGCTTCGGTCTCTCCTGAGTTTCACATCAGAGGTTTTCGCCTTTGGATCTCTTATGCGGGTTTGGTTTATCTCGCAGGTTTTGCGCTTTATTTTTTGTGGATGCAGGTGGGGTGAACTTATAATTTGCTATGCTATATTGCATGCCAGTTTAAATCGCAGTAGACCTCTATGAATGATTTCCTTTCAAGTTGCATCAAGCAATTCCAATATTACAAGGATCTTGGTGAAAAAACATTTGCACAAATCTCTGAAGAAAAACTCTTTTGGAAATGCACTGAAGAAAGCAATAGCATTGCTACCATCGTAACGCATTTGCACGGCAATATGATATCCAGATGGACAGAGTTCTTAACCACTGACGGAGAAAAAGAATGGCGAAAGCGAGATAAAGAATTTGAAAACGACATCAAAACCAAAGACGAATTATTGTCTAGATGGAATGAAGGATGGGAATGCTTATTCAGCGCTATTACATCTTTAACAGAATCGGATTTAAAAAGGAAGGTTTATATTCGAAACATGGGGCACACTGTTACCGAAGCCATAAATAGACAACTCGCCCACTATGCGTATCATGTTGGACAAATTGTTTTTGTTGGTAAAATGATCGCTGGCAAAGAATGGAACTCTTTATCTATCGCAAAAGGATTTTCTAAAGATTACAATAAAGAGAAATTTTCGAAGCCTAAAAGAAAAGAACATTTCACAAGTGATCTTTAGGCCATTTCACCATACTCATCGCCATACTCACGAAATGTAAACTTTTGAGAAATAAAAACCGGAGAGTCCTCATGAATGATTTTTCTAAGAGCGAAAAGTCCGTCGAAGACAACCCTCTGCACATTAAACCCAGCCCTCTAAAAATCATTCTCTTCTTTTGCATTCTCATTTTTACCGTGCGTTATTTCATCAGAAAACAAAATGAAGAGAAAGATCATGCGCCAAAAAGGTTGAAAGCAATCGATGTAAGTTCATTCATATTGAAAAATGTATAATACAAGAAAAAAAATTAACACCAACAGCTCCCGTAGGCTGTCAATAGGTGAAA
>JBNKYI010000195.1:0-5370 GCA_050300815.1 Fibrobacterales bacterium | reverse complement strand
ATCCCGAGCATCCGATCACCAAACACGCCGTCAATCTCATTGAGAAAGAACCCGAAAGCGGAGAAGCTCAAGACTGGATGGATTACCTCTATAAACAAGCTGCCGTCGCCGAAGGGTCTGAAATAGAAAACCCCATCGAATATGTTCGTCTTGTCAACAAAATGATGGCTCAGAAACTCTGAGCCATCCCCTACCCCCACCAAGGATACACCATGGCTGTACGCCCCGGAGATCGCTATCTCAGTCCTGAAGGCTATCAAAAGCTAAAAGACGAATGGAAAGATCTCAAGTTTAATCAACGCCCAGAGATGCAGCGTCAGGTGCACGATGCCGCCGCTGAAGGCGATCGTTCAGAAAATGCCGCTTATACTTACGGGCGCATGCGTCTGCGCGAAATTGATCGCCGTCTCAAAGAACTCGATCGCCTGCTCGATAAATCTGTTGTGGTCAATGCCGTGATCAAAGACGGATCTATCCGCTTTGGAGCACAGGTGACCCTCAAAAACCTCAAGACTGAAAAAGAAGTCAAATACACCATGGTGGGTTCTTCAGAGGTCGACGCCGTCAACGGCAAAATTTCGTTGACCTCTCCCATAGGCAAACTGCTCTTGGCCAAAAGAGCCGGAGAGCGTATTCTCTTGAATAGTCCCCGAGGAGAAATTCCTTTTGAAATCTTAGAGGTCAGTTACCGTGACCTCTGAGATTGACCTCGAATTTTCTTTTCCTTTTTTTGACAGTCACTGTCACATTGATCTGATTTTAGATCGCATGAAAGATACTGACTTTAACGAATTGAAAACTCGATTTCCGTCGGGATATCGAGGTGCGTTACAAATTGCCTGCGATCCTTCGAGGTTTGACTTCGCCATTGATCTCGCTTCGCGCTACGACGACATTTATTTTGCCGCAGGCATTCATCCCCATGAAGCCAAAGATTATAATTCAGAAATTGAAACAAAAATCATAGACCTCCTTAAGCATTCTAAAGCAAAAGCGTGGGGAGAAATCGGCTTAGACTATCACTACGATTATTCTCCCCGCGAAGTGCAGCGAGAGGTTTTTGCCCGGCAAATCGAAAAAGCACAAGAGCTCGAACTTCCTATCGTGCTGCACACGCGCGAAGCCGACGAAGACACGTTGAGTATTCTCAAAACCCACCTTTCTCCCGAAGCAAAAATGCATGTGCATTGCTTTACGGGTTCTGCCGATTTTGCTCGCGAAATTTTAAAGCTCGGCGAAAACATTTATTTTGGATTCACGGGTGTCGTTACCTTCAAAAGTGCCGACAGCATTCGCCAAGCCGTCCAAGAAGTTCCCGCCGAACGACTCCTGCTCGAAACAGACAGTCCTTTTATGGCGCCGATTCCCTTCAGAGGCAAAACCTGTCACCCTGGGCATATTCCCCACATAGGTTTATTTCTCGCTGACTTCTTGCAAAGAGAAGCTGAGGAATTTTTTAGAACGTGCTTTGCAAACACCCAACGGCTTTATTCTCTTTAATCACCTACCCTATTTTAACTCTTAAAGACCTTTTCAAATCCTCTCCCATATCTCATGACATAGTGTAGGAAATCCGTTGATTCTCTAGAGGGATTTATTACCTTGCTCTAGGACAATGAGCGGGGCTTGAATTTCATGAATTTCCTTTTCTTCAGTTCTTTTTTTAAAGCGATTTTTCTTCTTCTTTTTTTAGGAGCATCAACCCTTTGGGCTCAAATTCCTTATAATCCTCACGGCAACTATCTCTCTATCGAAACAGAACACTACGAAATCATTTATTTGAGTGGGATGGATTCAATCGCAAATCGCATTGCCCATCTAATGGAATTTTCCTACGCCGCCAATTCAAAAAGTCTTACACTTCCCTTAAGTCCTGGCAAAACTCAAGTGATCTTGCAATCTCGCAATCAACAGGCAAATGCTTATGTCGCCTTTGTTCCTTTCTACGCCTCATTCTACAACGGTCAAATCGGGCTAGCCGGCTTGCCTTGGTACGAAACACTGGCATTGCATGAAGGGCGACACGTCGTGCAAGGTCAGCACATGAGAAAGGGGGACACCAAAGAAATTTTTTACTGGATTTTTGGCGATTTTCCCATTGCATTGATCGAAGGACTGCTGGTGCCTGTTTGGTTTTCAGAGGGAGATGCGGTTTTAATGGAAACACTTCTTTCTCAAGGTGGACGCGGAAGAAGAGCTTTTTTTACCATGGATTTACGCGCCCTAGATCTAGAAAATAAGCGTATGAGCTACTATCAAAATTATTTAGGCAAAGACGATGATGAACGTTTTCTAGCAAATCCCTATGAGATTGGCTATTTGATGACCACTGCTGCCCGTAGGCGCTTTGGTTCAAAAGTGTGGAACCAAACCACTCAGCACACCGGAGAGTATTTGTTTTTGCCCACCTTTGATTTTTCTCTCAATCGCGCCACCGATGGCACCGACATCACCGACCTTTACGATGCCACCCTCGACGAACTTCATCCAATTTGGGAAGAACAACTAAGAGGTTTAACATTTTCAGAGCTCCGTCTTCTCAGTCAAACACCCAGTGACCTTTGGAGCGCGCGTTTACAACCTGAATATTTTAACAATCAGCTTCACTTTATTCATTTTGATAAAACCCGTGGATCTTTTATTGCCACTCTTTCAGACGAAAAAGAAGGGCAGATTAAAAATCTCCATCCAATCCCTGCGCGAATTATTCGCAATTACACCATCGCCGAAAAGCCCTTCACATTTGCCGCAGGCAAATGGGCTTGGATTGACAAGATTCCCGATATACGCTGGGACAGTGAATCACATACCGACATCTATCTCTATGACACTCAAACCGATGAAGAAACAAAACTCACCACAGAGGGCAAGTTTATCAACATCGGTTTTTCAAAAGACGGCACAACCTTACTGGCTCATCTTCTCGATGAAAATCACATCGAAAAAATCGCCCTTGTTGATGCTCAAACAGGCGCACTTCTCAAAGCGGCGAATGTCTCTGGGTACTTTTATGACATTCGCTCCACCTTTGATGGGCGATTTGTCGCTGCGCGACTTAACTCATTGGGATTTAGCATTGTCGAAATTGACCCTGTAGATCTCTCGGTCAGAAATCTCATCGCCCCCACTCACCGCGAAGCTTTGCGCAGCCCTTTGCTCTATGAAGATTATCTGATTTATCAATCTGACCTTTCGGGCATCGACCAAATTTGGGCGAAAAAATGGAGTGAGGGTTCTATCTATCAAATCGCCACCGTTAAATACGGAGCCTTTTTTCCCACTGTACACAAGGGCCAACTCATTTTTTCAAATTACAACACGCAGGGATATGATTTAGTGAGCACACCCATTGCGCCTACTCATTTCACTTCGTTAGACTCTGTAAAGATTGCCAAAGAAAATTATTTTGAACCCTTACTCCAGCAAGAGCCTTACTCTTATGGCATTGATTCTCTCGACAAATTTCAATCCCCTCTTCCTTCTAAGCCCAACCCCTATTCCCCTCTGTTGAGATCTCCTCATATTCACTCCCGGGGATTTAGCTATACCCCCAACGAAGCTTCTTTGATTTTAATGCAAAGAGATCCGATGGGAATTCTCAACGGCAGCCTTAGCGGAGGGTATAACTGGAAACAAAAGTCAGGGATCTTTAAAGGAGAATTAACTTACAGTCAACTCTATCCCGAAATTACAGGGTTTGGCTCTTATCAATTCGTTGACTACATTAATGATTCCCCTAAAGACACTCTATTATCAACACAAAAATCAGCGGGATTATCCCTGGGAATTCCCTTCAATTTCAGTCGAGGTCTTTGGTATCGATATCTGCAGTTCAAATCTTCTGTGGCCTATAGTTCGGTCAGCAATGAAAGGGCGATCACCGACGTTAATTTTGCCCAAGAGGGCAAGGCCTACACCCTTGATCACCTCTTTCAACTACAAATGATTCGAGAAAGCCCTCGCTTGGCCGTAGGCCCGCGTTGGGGGCTTTATTTGACAGGGGGAATCAGTCATACTTTTGCCTCTTCAGACTGGAACAGCCTTATAAGCTGGGGCATTGCACAAACCTATTTGCCCGGCTTGTGGTGGACTCACAATCTGACACTAACTGCGGGTTATGAAAAAGAACACAAAGACATCGCCTATCGTTTTTCTGTAGGAAGTCCGCGGGCGCAAGGCGCTTTAAGCGCACTCTATGCAGACTACTTTTACGCGCGAGCCCTTTATAAATTCCCTCTCATTCACACCTCTTTGCACATTTGGAAATTATTCTATCTCAGACAAATCAATGGATTGACATACAGTGAATACGGATTTGGAAATCTCGTGCAAGGTCATTCTGAAAACGCCTACGTCGGTGGGGGATTTGAATTGCCCGCCAATCTCTTTTCAAATCTCGCTATTATCGTGGCACCCACTTTAATGTTCAATTGGGATTTAATGAAAGAAGAATCCTTCATCAGTTTAGGGCTAACTGTCTTTTTATAACTGTCTTTTATAAAGGCCACCAAGTTCTACGGATTTGTAATTCACGCGATTTTTCCTTAACAATTTCGTGCGTACGAAATCGCATTTCTTCATACAAAAAACAACTTCCCTTTATTTTCAATACCTTACCAAAATCTGCAATCGCATTTTAATCTGTGTATTGCGAATGGCATATCCTTTGCAGAGAAAAACGTATTACGATTTGAGCAAAAGACAATACGTAATATGCGTAAAAGAACCATTGGGTTTCATTTCTCTTTTCTCAACCTCTTGAGCTCAAGTCGTCCACTCACCCTTGCAGGAGGAAACATGTCTCTAACACAAAATCTCAAATCAAAAATCGCCTCACTTCGCAACGGCGCTTTGATTTTAGCCTTACTGGCCACTTCATTGATGGCCCAACCCTTAAGAATCGCTTATTCAGATTGGCCTGGCTGGGTCGCTTGGGAGGTCGGCATTCAAAAGGGGTGGTTTAAAGAAGCTGGTGTCGACGTCGAATTCATTTGGTTTGAGTATGTTCCCTCGATGGATGCCTTTGTCGCAGGCAAGGTCGATGCGGTTTGCATGACAAACGGCGATGCTCTAGTTACCGGGGCTACTGGAGGTTCTAACCTAATGATCCTCGTCAACGACTATTCTAACGGAAACGACATGATCGTCGCCCAACCCGGATACGAATCTCTCAAAGACCTAAAAGGCAAAAAGATCGGTGTAGAGATCGGCTTTGTCGATCACCTTTTACTTTTAAACGGTCTAGAAAAAGCCGGATTGAAAGAAAGCGATGTTACACTGGTCAACATCCCTACCGACCAGGCAGCTCAAACCTTAGCTTCGGGAGATGTTCAAGCCATTGCCGCTTGGCAACCCAACTCAGGACAAGCT
>JBNKYI010000194.1:0-5380 GCA_050300815.1 Fibrobacterales bacterium | reverse complement strand
GCCCCAATTCGAGGTTTACCCTCGATGATGTCAGAAAATGCTCAGATGAATCAAGCGCTAGAGGGGCATCACTCTGCATCGACCAATGAACACTTGCAGAGTACGTTAAAAATTTATCTCAGATTGCAAAGTGCTTTGGCAAAAGATGATTTAGAAACGGCAAAAGCAGAGCTAACAAATTGGTCGACTCATCTTTCTTCTCTTTCATCGGGTCTAATGAAAATCTCAGGCCCTTTAAACGTTAAGATTGAGTCGGCTTTGAAATCCAATGAAATTGAAAAATTGCGCGAAACAATGTGGGAAATTTCAGAGTTGATGATTGCATGGTCTAATCAGTTGTCTAATCGGTCTAAAAAAGAAAAGGCAGAAGATCAGGTGAGTGTTTTTTTCTGCCCCATGGCCAACGGAACAAAGGGCGCACGCTGGATGCAAAAGGGAAGTGAAGTTAGAAATCCATTTTTTGGCAAGTCGATGGTGGATTGTGGTGAAAAAGTGACAGTATTGGGCAAGGAGCAAAAATGAAAAATTCGATACCAGATTCGAAAGAGAGACAAGAGCTATCAGATGGTCTTTTAGGCCACCTCATTCGCTTTTGTTTGCAAAATAAACTGATTGTGTTTGTGGTTTTATTTGGGCTTATTCTTTCGGGATTATCAACGGCTCCCTTTGATTGGAAGCTTCCGCTTTTGCCGCGTCACCCAGTTGCCGCAGATGCCATTCCCGATCTCGGTGAGAATCAACAAATTATTTTCACATCCTATGAAGGGCGTAGCCCTCAAGATGTCGAAGATCAAGTGACTTATCCTTTGACCGTGCAACTGATGGGCGTTCCCGGAGTTAAAACGGTAAGGTCTTATTCGTATTTTGGATATTCTTCGATCTATGTCATATTCAAAGAAAAAGTGGATTTCTATTGGGCGCGCAGTCGGCTTGTCGAAAAATTAAACAGCTTGCCTGCAGGGAGTTTGCCCACCGGAGTTCAGCCCGCTCTTGGCCCTGATGCCACGGGGTTGGGTCAAGTGTATTGGTATACCCTCGAAGGTCGCGATGAGACCGGGGCCCCGGCAGGAGGATGGGATTTAGACGAGCTAAAAAGTATCAATGAATTTTATGTGAAGTACGCTTTGCAAAGTGTGGATGGGGTGGCAGAAGTGGGGAGTGCCGGGGGGATGAATCGCGAGTATCAGATCGATTTAGATCCCGATCAGATGCGCTATTACGGCATTTCTCTTGAAAAAGTTTATCAGGCGGTCTCATCGGCTAACCAAGAGGTGGGCGCAAAAACCTTAGAAATCAATCGAGTGGAATATTTGATTCGAGCGAAAGGCTATGTGAAAAGCATCGACGATTTAAAGGCGACTGTCGTGACAGAAAGAGAAAATCAACCGATCTACTTAGAGCAGATCGCTCAAATTCATTTGGGGCCCGCTCCTCGTCGGGGAGCTTTAGATAAGGGAGGTGTGGATGTCGCCGGAGGTGTGGTGGTTGCTCGATATGGTGAAAATCCTCTTGAGGTCATTCAACGAGTTGAAAAAAAGATTCTCGATATCACACCGGGTCTTCCGACAAAAAAAATATCGGATGGTCGTTTGAGTCAAGTGCGAGTCGTTCCTTTTTACAACCGTTCGGGATTGATTCACGAGACTTTGGCCACATTGCAGAAAGCGTTAACAGAAGAAGTTTTAGTCACAGTGATTGTCATTTTGTTTTTGTTAGGCCACTTTCGTTCAGGTTTAGTGATCTCTATTCTTTTGCCAATTGCAGTGCTTATTTGTTTTACTTTAATGAAAGTTTTTGGCATAGATGCCAACGTTGTGGCCTTGTCGGGAATTGCTATTGCCATAGGTACGATGGTGGATATGGGAATTATTCTTTCTGAAAATCTAGTTGTTCATCTCGATAGAGCCTCTGCTGAAGACTCTAAAATGAAAGTGATTTATACGGCGACCTTAGAAGTGGCAGGTGCGATTGTGACGGCTGTGGCCACAACGATCCTTTCGTTTTTACCTGTATTTACACTTACAGCAGCCGAAGGAAAGCTATTTCAACCCTTGGCCTTTACTAAGACTTTTGCATTGATCGCCTCGCTGGTATTGGCTTTGACGCTTATTCCCCCGTTGGCGTTGCTCTTTTTTAGAAAAGGAAAAAAACAAATATCGCTCATTCAGCGCCGCAGAGAAAACTGGACATTAAAAGGGCTGTTGTTGTTGGCGGTCATTTATTTAGCCTATCACTGGCAACCTCTAGGCCCCGAAAGAGGCAATTTTCTAAACCTTATTTTCGTGGCTTCTTTGCTGTTTATCGTTTTGTGGGGAGTGCAGAGGTTTATTAACGCCTACCCGAGGCTGTTGAGTTTTTGCTTAGCGCATCCCAAAAGATTTTTGCTCTTGCCTTTGCTGATTTTAATTGGGGGAATCGGAGTGTGGAGATCGACGGGCTCTGAATTTATGCCTTCGTTAGATGAAGGGTCATTTTTGCTGATGCCCACAACAATGCCCCACGCCTCTTTTGAAGAGGCTCAAAAACAACTCAGCTTACTCGATAAGCTCGTAGAAAACATTCCCGAAGTTGAGACCGTTGTTGGCAAGATGGGAAGGGTTGAATCGGCCTTAGATCCCGCTCCTTTATCGATGTATGAGATCGTCATTAACTATAAGAGCGAATACGCCTTAGACTCAAACGGTCATCAGATGCGACAATGGCGAGAGCATATTCACAGTCCTGATGATATTTGGCGAGAGATTCGTAAAGCAACTCGTTTGCCCGGAATGACTTCGGCCCCTAAATTAATGCCCATCGAAGCGCGATTGATTATGCTACAAAGTGGAATGCGGGCCCCGATGGGAATTAAAATCAAAGGCCCCGATTTGGCGAGCATCGAAAAGTTAGGACTCGAACTCGAAAGCCTATTAAAAGAAGGGGAAGGAATTGAACCTTCGACTGTGATCGCCGATCGCATTGTCGGAAAGCCCTATTTAGAAATTGACATTGATCGAGCAGAGGCAGCTCGTTACGGTTTGTCTATTGCTGCTGTGCAGAGGGCGCTGATGACCGCTTTGGGGGGGCGTACTGCGACCTATACCGTTGAAGGTCGAGAGCGTTATCCCGTTCGCCTGCGTTACCAAAGAGCCGAACGCGATGAAATTTCAGACATTGGCAAAGTCTTGATCAGTACAGCAAGAGGGAGTGAGATTCCGCTGAATAAAGTGGCTAAGGTTGAATTTACGCGAGGGCCAATGGTGATTAAGAGCGAAGATGGATTTTTAACCAGTTATGTGGTTTTTGATCGTCAATCGGGGTTTGCCGAAACCGACGTGGTAGAAAAAAATCAAATGCGTCTCAAAGACTTAGTGGCAAGGGGAGAGTTAAAAATCCCCAAAGGCGTGAGTTATCATTTTACCGGGAATTATGAAAATCAAGTGCGGGCGCGTAAAACCTTAAGTGTGATTTTACCTGCGGCTCTTTTGTTGATTATGTTGATCCTTTATTTGCAGTTTAAAAAAATTTCGACGGTGCTGATTATTTATTCGGGTGTTTTTATCGCTTGGGCGGGTGGCTTCTTGCTCATTGGCCTTTATAACACCGAGAGCTTCTTAAACTTTTCACTTTTTGGAATGCACTTTAGAGAGTTGTTGCAGATTCGCGGGGTCAATTTGAGCGTGGCCGTTTGGGTGGGCTTTATCGCGTTGTCGGGAATTGCGACCGATGATGGCGTTTTGATGAGCGAATATATCGGCCAGAGACTGCATCGCGACCGCCCCCAAAACATCGCCGACTTGAAAGCGACTTTGATTGATGCCGGTTCGCAAAGAATTCGCCCCGCTTTGATGACCATCAGCACAACCCTATTGGCTCTCCTTCCCGTATTGACGAGCCAAGGGAGAGGGGCTGACGTTATGCTTCCGATGTCTATTCCGACTTTTGGTGGAATGTTAATCGTCGGAGTAACGGTGTTTGTGGTTCCCGTCTTGACTTTTTTAGTAGAAAAACGCAGGTTGTCGTCATAAAAAGCCATAGGGAAACTATGAGAATAGGAATGATTTTTTTTAAATTTGCGGTTTTTCTACGGGTGTAATCTTATGGGACGTTCCTTCGAAAACCGCAAGTCAGCAATGGCCAAAACGGCCAGCATGAAAACCAAACTCTATAGCAAATACGGCCGCGAGATTTATGTGATTGCTAAAAGTGGGGGAACAGATCCCACCGGCAATCTGGCTTTGCGGCATATCATTGAGCGGGCAAAAAAAGATCAGGTGCCCGCCCATGTGATCGAAAAGGCGGTGAGCAAGGCCGAAGGCGGTGGCGGTGAAGACTTCACCACGGCGCTTTACGAAGGCTATGGCCCCGGCGGAACAATGGCGATGGTCGAGTGTTTAACAGACAATCTCACGCGCACGATTGCCGACGTGCGCAACTGTTTCACTCGCGTGAAGTGCAAAATTGGAACTCCGGGCTCGGTGGCTCACATGTTTGATCATTCGGCGATTCTCGCTATTCAAGGTAAAACAGAAGACGAGGTGCTTGAGGCAATGCTCGAAGGAAACGTCGACGTCACCGACATTGAAGTTGAAGAAGACCGCATCCTCATTTTTGCTCCAAATACAGAGTACTTCAAAGCGAAGCAGGCATTGAGCGATGCTTTTGGCGATGTGGAACTCGATGTGGATGAAATTCAATACCTCCCCAAAACGACGACGAAGGTCGAAGGTGAAGATTTAGAATTATTCAATAAATTTCTTGACCTTCTCAACGATCTCGACGACGTGCAGCGGGTTCACCACAACGCTGAATTCTAAGAGAAATGCAAATGTCGCTGTTTTTTCGTAAATTTCAGCCCAAAATGCGAAGTGATTACTTGAGACCCCAAGTACGAAACGATTAAAGTGAAAGTCTAAAAATATGAATCAAAGCTCAAAAATCATCTATACCCTAACCGATGAAGCCCCTTTGCTGGCAACCTATTCTTTTTTGCCAATTGTCAAAAGCTTTACCCAAACGGCGGGTATTCGCGTAGAAACGCGAGACATTTCTCTTGCGGGTCGAATCATTGCTCAGTTTTCTGACTTTTTAAGCCCAGAACAGCAGAGGGGTGATGCTCTCGCTGAGCTTGGAGCATGGACACAAGATCCTTCGGCAAATATCATCAAACTGCCTAATATTTCGGCTTCTGTTCCACAGCTTAAAGCTTGTGTCAAAGAATTGCAAAGCAAGGGTTATGCCTTACCTGACTATCCTGAAAATCCAACGAGTGAAAAAGAAAAAGAAATTCAAAAACAAATTGAAGAAGAAAATAAAAGAGATAAACATAACAGGGAATACAGGATAGTTTTCATGGCGTTTAAAGATTGTTATTAGCACAATTTGAAGCGGAAGTGAAAAT
>JBNKYI010000193.1:0-5462 GCA_050300815.1 Fibrobacterales bacterium | reverse complement strand
AAGCTTCCACCCATGCATGAGCGTCCATATTTCGAGCAACCCAAAATTCATTCTTTTGGTCTTTAGCAGTTACATAGAAACCCGTAATATATCGAGTAGGTACATTGGCAAGACGCAGGAGGATTGCCGCTCCCGAGGCAAAATATTCGCAATATCCCCGTTTGCTTCTTAGAAAATGAACAATGGGATCTGTTTGCAAATTTTGGGGCTTTTCGAGGTCGAGCGAATAAGTGAAATCTTTTTTAAACCATTGATCTATCGCTTTGACTAAGAGGGGAAGGGGAGTAGACTTTAGTTTAAAGGGCAGCTCGTCAAAAATTTGAACGGGAAGTAAACTCTGACTTTGATAGCTCAAAGTTGAATCTTTTCCTTCAGCGACTAGATAATAAGGCGTGGGAAATACTTCAGATGGATAGACATAGCGTCCGTTGAATTCTCGAAGGGAATCGCTGATAACACTGATTTGATCATAGGGCGATCGAGTAAATATCCAGTCTTGCTTTTCGCTATATTCAGGAAAGATGAGATGGGAATAAGTATCTGCGTTTAAAGACGAACTTAGATAATTAAAATGATTGTGCTTTGCCCCTTGGGGAAAGAGAATGCTTTGCTTTCCTTGGCTTTTCCACTTTCCTTTGATGTAGGTGTCGTAACTTTGGGCCCCGAGATGTTTTGGATCAGAGGATCCAATGACTCGTAATTGGATTTTTTCTTTGGCGGGATCGACAAATAAGCTTGCAAAAGAGTTGAGATCACTGACTCGATTAAATCCAATTTCGCTACGAGCATTTTGCAAATAATTGCTTTGCCATCTGAGGTGGGGTCTAACGTAAAGAAAGCCAACCGAAACTGGAATAACGAATAGCAGCGACACGATGAATGCTCGATGAGTGCGCTTTGTAGAGCGCAAAGGAAAATAAGTGACAAAGACGAACAAGATCAGTGTGATGAAACCTAAGAACCAAGGGTTTAAATTCTGACTTTCGATGAGAAATAAGAGAGAAAGAAGACTCCAAAAAATAGAGAAACTGCGGGGTTTAAATCCAGAAATAATCATTAATGTGCTTAGAGTAAAGAAGAAAAAACCGGCGGTGTATTTTAGCATACTCCATTGCTTATACCAGTCGTCATCTCTGAAAAGAAAAAACTCAAAACCTAAAAACAATAAAGCAGCAAACGAATAGTAATGGTGGTATTTAAAGGGAGGGGCTCGATCAAGGCGAAGGGCGAGTAGAATAACACAAAGAATAGATTTTAGAGGGAAAGGGCCTAAGGCGATCCAAAGAATTCCCACAGATAGAGAGAAGAGAACGGCACGCATCAATTGATCTCGCTCTTAAAAAACTGAATAAAATGTTTCGTTTGATCTGTGCGAGAAAGGGCATGAGGTTTGCATTGGCATAAAGCGACAAGAGCCTCATGGTTGTTGTATGAATGAATGCCCCCTCTTGCGCGCAGATCAAGTTGAATGCAATGTCCGGCGGCGAGCAAATTTTGAATTTGCTGGGCGAGTCGAGAGATTTCTTTTTCGAATTTAGGGCGCTGGTACCAATGAGGTAAAAAAGGATTGAAATAAAAGATGTATGAGAGAGAGCTTGCAGAGGGAGTGGGGTGTTGTGGGGTGTAAACTCGAACAATAGGTTTGCCCGTACGTGCCCAACTGCGGTGATCTATGTGTTGAATGAGATCGCCTTCTTGATATTCTTTGAGATGGCTAAATTCAAGCTCAACGCTTTGAGAAACGAGTCTTTGATTGCGATCGCTTTCTTTAGAGTGTACTTGTGAAAAAGGAAATAGGGGCCCCTGGCTCTCTAAGTCAAAATTGAGAAACGTAATTTCAATATCTAAAATCTTGCGGTGATGAGTGAAGCCAAAGGGGCCAGGGGCTAACAAAGTGATTTTATTGAGTTGAGAAGGTCTGCGATATCGAGATTTTAGAGAAAAAACGAGTCGGTGTTGTTGAGCTGATGTAGCATAAAATGCAGTTTTTTGAGGGACAAAGGGTTCGGGGAGCCGAGAGAGAATCATTCCAAAAGGAACACCTTGAGCACCTCTATTCGCAAATTCGACAATCAGGTTGATGTGGGTGTGAGCAAATGAAAGAGGGGGGCTAACCACTTGAATGTTTTCAGGTTGAACCCATTGTCTGGGCCAAGCGAAATCGACGAGTAGAAGCAAGGCCAATATCAACATCCAAAAGGCCGTCACTTGTAAACCTGGAGCCAATTCCACCAAAAATAAGAGGGAAATTGCGCCGAGAGCCATCTTTCCTTTTAAACTGAGATACTCCATCCAGAGATAGTAAAATCGAATTAAACCTTTGCGTTGACTTCCTTGGCGAGGGTAACGTCGAATCCAATAGTCGAGGAGCTCGCCCCAAGAGTTCATCGGGGAACTTTCTCTTGCGCTCTGATTTCAGAGAGAAGAGCGTAAGGGTCTATTTGTTTTTGGGTTAAGATCAGACGGTGATTGAGCGAAGGCACAAAGGCTTCGTAGATGTGTTCAGGCAAGACTTGAGTTTGAGCATCCATATACGCGAGTGCGCGTGCCAAGTCTAAGGTGTGGATTGCTCCGCGAGTTGATATTCCCAATTGAATCTGAGAGTGTTGACGAGTGGCCCAAACCATTTTCATCAGATAGTCTAGCACGTCATTATGCACAGGCAAGGCCAACAATTCGGCTTTCATTTTTAGGCGCTCTGTTGGGGTGCACAGCGGGGCAAAGCGAAGTTCTTCTGTTCCCCGTTGTAAAACGACTTGACGTTCGATTTCTGCTGAGGGGTAGCCGAGGGTGATGCGAACTAAAAAGCGGTCGAGCTGAGCTTCAGGTAGAGGATGAGTGCCTTCGAGTTCTAGGGGGTTTTGGGTGGCGATCACCGTAAAGGTCGAAGAGAGGGCGTGAGTTTTTCCTTCGAGGGAAATTTGCTTTTCAGCCATAGCTTCAAGAAGAGCCGATTGGGTACGTGGGCTAGAGCGGTTGATTTCATCGACCAAAAGAAGGTCGCAAAAAATGGGACCTTTTTTAAGAACGAATTCTCCGCTGGCGGGTTGATAAATTGATCCCCCTAATAAGTCTGAGGGCAGAATATCAGACGTGAATTGCAGGCGTTTGAAATTGCCTTCCATTAACATGGCCAGTGATTTAGCGAGGGTGGTTTTGCCTGTACCTGGCAAGTCTTCGATCAATATATGGCCGCCGACTAACCACGAAGCCAAAGCAATGCGAAGAACGTCTTCTTTGCCCTGCAAAGAAAGTCTAAGTTGGTTAAGCGCTGTGGATATCATGCTAAGGAGATACTAAATATCTTCGTCTTTTCCCAGAAGTTCTTTTAGATTGCCCCCTTGTTGACGCATTAACGTTTCTCCGATCAGCACTGCATCTACTTCGTAGTCGAGGAGTTTGAGAATGTCTTCGTGTGTTTGTATCCCCGACTCAGAAACACAAAGGGCATCTGAGGGGATAAGATTGCGTAGCTCAAAGGTGGTTTCGAGATGAGTTTCAAAGGTGCGCAGGTTGCGATTGTTAATTCCGATGAGATTTGCTCCCATTTGAATCGCTCGTAAAACTTCATCTTCGCGGTGGGTTTCGACAAGAACATCAAGTTCGAGATCCCAAGCAAATTTTTGAAAGCGAATCAACTCTGCATCGCTTAAACAATCTACGATAAGCAAAATAGCAGAGGCACCCAGCGCACGGGCCTCTAAAATTTGGTACTCATCGACGATAAATTCTTTGCGCAAACAAGGGGTTCTTAAATGACGAGTGATTTCTTTTAAAAAATCGTCGTGTCCTTGAAAATACTTTTGATCGGTGAGAACTGAGATGCAGTTTGCCCCAGCTTTGGCATAGGTTTTTGCCGTTTCGAGGGGGTTGAAGTTTTCTTGAATGATCCCTTTAGAGGGGCTGGCCTTTTTGATTTCGGCAATGAGTTTCATCGTTTCGTGATCGGGATTGACCAAGGCGTGACGAAAGTGAGGAGGGGCGGGCGTGGCCAAGGCTTCTTTTTCAACAAGGGTATAAGGTTTGCTCTCTTTGGCCGTTTGCACAAAATTTCTTTTGTAGGTGATGATCTCATCTAGAATGGTACTCATGCCTTAAAACTCCTCGTTTTGCTAATGAGATTTTCGAGCTTGGCCAAAGCGAGTTTTTCATCAATCGAGGCCTGAGCCTTTTGAATTCCTTCGGCGAAATCTTTTGCCTGACCGGCAACTAAGATAGCGGCAGCGGCGTTGAGAACGGCGATGTCTCGCCGCGGGCCCTTTTCACCTTTGAGAATGTTTAAGAGATGAGTGGCATTTTCTTCGGGGGAGTTGCCAGCGAGTTCTTTAACGTCGCACTTTTTAAAACCATAATCTTCGGGAGAAAGTGTGAATTCATTAATTTCTCCTCGTTTGCACTCGACCACTTTGGTGGGGGCGCAGAGAGAAATTTCGTCGAGACCGTCTTCGCCACAGACAATCCAAACGTGTTCTGCACCGAGTTCGCCTTGAACTTCAGCGAGTGGTCGGGTCAGTTGTAGGTCGAAAACGCCCATCACCTGACGTTTGGCCCCGGCGGGATTGGTTAGAGGGCCGAGCAAATTAAAAATAGAGCGCTGTCCGAGTTCTCGTCGCGGGCCAATAGCGTACTTCATGGCGCCGTGCAACAGGGGCGCAAATAAAAAACCGATTCCCACATCGTCGATGCACTCTCCGACTTGTTGAGGTGTAAGTTCAAGTTCAACTCCGATGGCTTTTAAGACATCGGCACTACCCGACTTAGAGCTAACGCTGCGATTGCCGTGTTTGGCAATGGCGACGCCGGCACCAGCGGCAATGAATGCGGCGGTTGTCGAAATATTGAAGGTGCCGCTAGCGTCTCCTCCGGTGCCACAAGTGTCGACCAGATGAGTTTGTTGGGTGGGGATTGGGGTCGCTTTTTGCCGCATCACCCGGGCGGCCCCCGTAATTTCATCGACCGATTCGCCCGTCATTTTTTGGGCGATGAGATAGGCTCCAATTTGGGCATCAGTGGCCTCTCCCGACATGATTTGTTCGAAAACCGCTTGGGCTTCACTCTGGGTTAGATGAGATCCGGCAACCAGTTTTTTAATAGCTTCAATGATCATAAGGCCTCAAGTTTAAAAAATTCTGAACCATTTCTTTTCCGTATTGAGAAAGAAAGGATTCGGGGTGAAACTGCAATCCAAACTGAAGTTTTTCGCGGTGTTCCATAGCCATGATCACTCCTTGAGAGTCTTCGGCAGTGACCTTTAGACAGCGGGGTAAAGAGTCTCTGTCGACGACCAAGCTGTGGTAGCGTACCACTTCAATTTGCGAGGGAAGTTCTCTGAAAAGATAACCCCCTAAAAGTTGAATTTGGGATCTTTTTCCGTGCACGGGGTGATTTCCTCGGGGGATTGAGGCGCCGTAAGCTTGCCCGAGAGCTTGGTGACCTAAGCAAATTCCCAGTAGGGGGATGTG
>JBNKYI010000192.1:0-5517 GCA_050300815.1 Fibrobacterales bacterium | reverse complement strand
GTTATGCCGTTGCTCCCAACCGAGACAAGATTCGCATGGCCGCCTGCAATCCGCTCAAAGACAAAGTCGTGCGCGATCTTCTAGCCAAGCACCAGTCGAGCGAAGACCGCATTTTGATCATTGGCCAATACATTGACCAACTTGAGGCTCTCGCTAAACAGCTTAAAGTTCCCCTGATCACCGGAAAAACGCCCAATAGCAAGAGAGAGACTCTCTATCAGCAATTTCGCACAGGAGAACTTAAGACGCTCATCGTTTCGAAGGTAGGGAACTTTGCCGTCGACCTTCCCGATGCCAATGTGTTGATTCAAATTTCGGGAACTTATGGCTCTAGACAAGAAGAAGCTCAGCGCTTAGGCCGCATTTTGCGCCCCAAAGAAAGTGGTATTCAAGCTCACTTTTACACTCTGGTTACCCGAGACACTAAGGAGCAAGAATTTTCGATGAACCGCCAGCTTTTTTTGACCGAACAAGGTTACCGATACCATATTGAAAACTATTAGATGAATGACCTAGTGCTTCCAAAAAATTGAAATTGAAATTTTCAAAATGAAGTTTGAAAAACAGCGCTTCCTGGTCCAATTTTAATCTTCCGATTTTCTGAATTAAACTCGATGATCGAAAACGTCATCGCTACAGCAGACAAACCATAAAATGCTCCTGCCATGATAAAGCGATTTTGCGACTTTTCTTTATAGCTTTTTAATGCGGATAGATCATATCTTTCAGACTTGTAATGATCTAACTCATCTAGTGCAACGAGGTGAGCAAGAGCTCCTCCCAGACCCAATCCGAGCGACACACCTAACCAAGTCCAACCCTTCACATTCAAGCGATCAAGCTCTGGTAAACCCGCTAACATTCTCGCTCCATCTTCAATACTTTCTTTATAGCGACCGATCGAATTGCCCCTTACATCGACACTTCCCGATCTCAATACTTCAGAAGTTTGCACATCAACCATTCGCAAATTCAAACTGTGATAAGTTCCCACTTCAACAAGAGACCCTAAGATCATATAGTCTGCCCCAATTTTTTTCCCCATTTCTACCGTACAATCCAATTGATCACAAAGGGTCAGTTGGAGCGCATTCATCTTTAAGATTTCTTGTATATCTTCTCGCTCTAAAATTTTAAATTGGCCCGTCTTAAATAGTTCTCCTTGCAATCTTGAGGTCATTGATAAAGAAAATTCGTCAGAAACACCCACGGCCTTTAAAGGAAGAATAGCCACAGGCTTCGCTTGCAATGTATCAGGCACCACAACTTTCTGAGCAGAACTCTTTTGCCCAAGCTCAGCGATCCACAACTTCAGGTCACGAGTTAAAAAATCGTCAAAATCTTCGTCAGACTCAAAAAAGTAAACCTCTTTTGAAAGAGTGCTGTCGAGAGAAAAAACTTTCATCTGTGCAAAAGTAACCGATTTCACCCTTTGAAAATCAGCGACGAGTTTCTTGCTTGGGCTAACAACTTGATAACTCTGCTCTGTACAATTTGTATCACACATCGCCTCTTGAAACATTTTTTCCTGAATGGCCTTTTGCACCAAAGAATCTCCTTCAGTATAAACGCGAAGTTCTTCATTCAAATATTTTCTGATGAAAAATTCAATCTTCGACATTCTTAAAGAATCAATTCCCGTTGCAGAAATCCCTTTAAAAGACCAGACCTCAGCAAAACCTGTTTGGCAAAACAATAATGTCAACAAAATTTGAAACATCCATTTATTCATATCGTATTCTATAGGTTTTAAACCATCGGTTGAGGTGATCTTTTTCGACAACAAAGAGTAGACTTTTTTGATCACTCCTTATTTGTTCAAAATTATTTATCGTCAATGTCGTCACATTCTGGCCTTTCACATCGACGACAAACCATTGATTCTCACTTTCTAACAATTTTTTCTGCAAAGTAGAAAGCTCTAGCCATTTCAAAGAAAGTTCGAGCATTGCGCTAGGAGTATCGTTCACGTAAAGATAAAGATCATTTACTTTTTCCAGTAACAATTGAAGGGTATCCTCTGACGAATTTAATGATTTCGCCACATCATTGAAAACAATTGAATGTACATACTTGCCACTTATTGCATTTTCAGTGATCAAATAAACCGAATCCCGTAAATTTAGTGTTTCAAAATGGAGAAGTTCTTCAGATTGTACAACCCAAAGATTGAGCAGATAGGTCGAATCTTCACGCGATGAGTTTTTCTTAAATACTGCCCCAATAGATAAATATTCAGGGACATTCTCAATCAAAAGTGTCGTGTCTGAATAATCGAAAAGACTATCATTTAAAATAACTCCTGTAAGTTCGTATGAAGGTTTCGGTACAAATTGCACGCGCAAACTGTCACCAACAAGAGTTGAATCAGACCTATCTACTTTTATTTTTCCATAGACATTTTGGATCTGCTGGATGACCGCATAATCTGAACGAGTATAGATCGCTATACTTGCAGTGTCTAAAAGTATTGCCGTATAGATTTCTTGGCTCGTATATAGACTATCTCCTATGCGAACAGAATCCACCTTAAGCCCCGTTGGTGTAGTTAATGTAAATTGAACAGTGTCTCCCTGATAAAAAGGAGCTTCGTTGAGTAAATGAATCTGCACATTACTATCGCCACTAAAAACCAAGGGAATTTCTTTTTTACTAAAGTAGAATTGCAAATTCTGGGACGTTGTGATCGACTTGATTTCAATATAAGGGGCTAAGATTTTTGTTCCTTGATAAATCAATGAATCAAATTGATAACCAAAATTCGGAGATGCCGAAACCACTAAGCTGTCAAAATAGGTCATATTAGAGGGATATAGAGAATCCAAAGCCCCCCCACCTTGCACTCCAACCACAAGTTCTACTCGTAAAGTATCAAACTCTGCGACCACCTGTACATCTGCCATAACATCTTCTATCGCGATGCTATCTTGCAAACTCAAAGTATCCCCATTGACGTTCCAATGCGTCATCACAAAACCCGTATCGGGCAATGAATAAATCCAAAGGCTATTTCCCCAAGCCACCAAAGTATCAGACGAAAGAATCTGCCCCAAACCATTCGCTTGCAAACTCACATGAAATTTTTGTAGCGAATAATGGTAAGAAATAATCAACGTATCTTGATTCACCATGAACAGACTGTCTAAAAATGTCGGGTCGTAATAAATCCCATTCAGCCCAATGCTATCTAACTTGTAACCAATAGGATCGATCGCAGAACTCAGATCAAGGGAATCAAAATAATATGCTTCATAGATTAATTCATTGATCAAAGAATCACCGTAAAATGCCCGTTTATCAATTGTAACTGGCTTGGGTGAAAACTGCAACTCAACCCATGTGGTCGTATCAATGGGGCCTATAGAATCCAGCCCCCCTACAAAAGAAGATCCATTCATCAAGATATCACTTAGCTCATAACCGCTATCGGCTAATGCCGTTACAGAAATGTAATCGCCATAGAAGACATCTAAAGAATCACTACTTACTAAGTGGCCTCCCGAATCTGCGACTACGAAAGTGCTGTATTTCTTTTTCGCAAACTCAATCGCAATATTCAAATCCGTGTACACGGTGTCAATGCTTTGTCCGACAGTATTTCCTAAAGTATCAGTTCCCATTAACACCAAAGCAATTTCGTACCCCTTATCAGGAAAAATTTGATAACTAAAAGCTTCGCCTTTAACAACCAAATTAGAACCTTCTTTATCTGTGGTTCCACCGATTCCCGAAGTGATGTTCACTTCATAAACTGTAGGTGGCTTTATCTGAAAGAAAACTTGGTAATTGTAATCCTTCTGAATCCCAAAAAGATCCACCTGATTCACGGCTCCTAACGTGTCGCTATTAACTATCACATTGGCAATGACATAGCCACTATCAGGAGTAAACATCAATGTCGTTGAATCCCCGTAAAAAAAGTGCAATGAATCTGCAGGAGATACACTTCCACCTCCAGAAACAACACCTTTAACATCATAGGATAAATGACGAATCACAGGATGAATAAGAAATGTTTGACGGATAGAATCCAAAATCACTGTGTCGCGAACAGATGTATATTGACCATTAATCAAAAGGGAATCCATTGTATAACCTTGAATCGTATTCAAAACAACCTGAGCGCTGTCACCGTAATTGTAATTCCCCTCTCCTGAAAAGGTCAAACCTTCTGCTAAGTCAACACTTACATCAAAGGTCTTTAATTTGAAATGCGCTTCTAAGTTGTGAGCAGTGGTAAAATTCGATACTGCAATTAATGAATCCGCGCCACTATAAACTCCATCTAACCAAACACTATCTATCTCAAATCCCTCATCGGGAAGCACCTGCCATTCTAAGTCATTGCCTTCACCAACGAGCACCGTATCTTGGGGATATATTGCCCCACCAGCACCTGTGACACTTATTGCTTCATAAAAAATCAACGGCGCGCTTTCAAATGCAATTTGAATGAATTGATCAGAAATTAGTGTATCAATAAAAATAAATGGACTCGACCCTTTGTATACGCCATTGACGACAACAGAATCAACAATATAACCTGAGTCGGGCAATACGTGAATTGCTAAGCTGTTTCCATATCGATAAACCTTCGACGAATCAAAATCACTCGTTCCCATTCCGTTATAACCCACAGTTATCGACAAAGTATCGGGTGAAAATAAAACGCGAATTTTTTGATTTTTTACAATAGAATCCAATTGAAGTATTGAATCGCGCCCCACATACAGGCTATCGACCGTTACTGAATCCACAAAATATCCCGTATTGGGAGAAAAATGAATTGACACCGAATCTCCCCATAACACATTGAGAGTATCGCTAGGCAAAACCGAACCCTTGCCTAAAATTTCGCTTTGTATAACAAGTGGAATTTTGTTCGAATACAAGAAAATAAAATTAAGATCCTCTTTGAGTGAGTCTATGTAAAGAGAATCGCCAACACACAGCGTATCCATAAATCTTATCGAATCTAGTTGATACCCCACATCAGGTGCTGCAATCAATTCCAGATATGATCCGTAATCCAACAAAGTGTCTAAAATATTTTCAACTCCATTTAGCGTCCATTGCAGAGAACCCGCTGCAGCTATATGAACATTCAATTTTTTGATCCCAAAATAAGCCAACACTTCGGCATCTGCAAAAATCGAATCGAATGCAACGACATTTGTATCGTACAAAACACCGTTTACTTTCAAGCTATCTAACTGATAGCCAATATTTGAAGTTGCAACGATGCTCACCGAATCGCCATGAATAAAGGTGCTATCGCCAGACCAATTAAGCGAACCCCCTCCAAAACTCTCCAGATGAATCTGATAGTTTTTGAGCGAATAAATGCCTTGAACGCTTTGATTTTCAACAATGGAATTTAAAGTCAAAGTGTCCACAGCCGCCAAGGTATCTCCATTGAGCACAATCCCACTCAACACATAGCCTTCATTTGGGATAAAAACAATAGATCGGGATTGGCCAAAGCTCACTGAGTCTGAGCCTAAAAGGCTTTCCATT
>JBNKYI010000191.1:0-5517 GCA_050300815.1 Fibrobacterales bacterium | reverse complement strand
ACCCCTCAGTCGCAGCTATCAGGCAGCATGTGGCTGGCATCATTCAGAAGGGGGCATATAGCATTGATCGAATATTGCAGGAGGTGCGCAATGTGGTTGAGAAAACGCATTAACACATCCCAAGACGCGAGTTCTGCTGTCGGTTGTATTCTGAACAGTCCAGTCGGTTTTCCCCCCGTAAGTGTAAATAAAACTACCAGGAGTAAGATCATTTTCGAAGAATGTGAAAAGCTTATTCACTTTAGGTGTTTGGTCTAAAGGAGGGGCTTCAATCACCTTATCCTTATTCAACTCAGCCCAAGTTTCTTCATAAACCAAGGTGCGCGCAGGATAGATGTCTTTTTTGATGAAAATATCATCGACCCAAACTTTGAAAGATGAGTTGTCTCCTTTCTTGATTTCGACGCGAAATTCAGCAACCGCATTCCAATCAAATTTTCGCGAAACTTCAACTCGATTTTTTTCGTCCCAATAAACGCCGCGCAATCCAAAGTCTGCGAGTGGAATAGACACTTTTTGCCATTCTTTGCTAATCTTCACATACTTCTTGATCGGAAGACGAACAACGGTTTTTGCCCCATCGCGAGTTTCATCATCCACAAGACCTACGGTTGCAATTTCGCCCCCTTTGGCCCCTTTGATATAAAACTCCAACGCACCGCTAGGCACATAGGGTTCCATGTTATACAGCATGTTATAAAGTACAACCGCACCCCCAGAGTAATCGCTCGCGACAAGATCAAACTCAATTGCCACCTCAGAATCGTGTCCTGATTCTTCGGGAAGCTTCACCTTAGAAGCGTCGGGGTACCAATAATCGAAACCACCAGGAGTGTAATCTTCTTCGAAAAAGCGGAAGACAATGCGCGGGTCTTTGACCTTTTTATCTTCTTCTGCTTTTTTCGTTTTGAGGGGACGGAATTTCCAGAAGTACTCTGAAGTCGTCTTCGTTGCCTCAAGCTTTTCGACAGACTCGGCCGCAATCGCCGAACCCGCAAGAAGGCCCATAAGGGCCAAAGCTGAGAACTTTTTTGATAAGAAATTCATTTGCTATCCTTCCTCAAATTAGAATTGTACGCGGATTGCTGCATTTACAAAATCTTGTGAATAGCTTGCGACCGTTTTATCTACATCGAGTTTGGTGTATTTCAAAACGGTATAGAGGCCCGAAGCCAATTTGTATTCAATCCCAGCAGCGGTTGCTGTTTCTTTCCAATTCAAGTTATTGACTTTGTTCTTAATGTCTGAGACTTGAAAGCCTCCCATCAAAGCAAAGCGATTCCAGAAAGCGTAATACAGACCTAGATTGGTATACGCAATTTCTGTATTTGCATTGCTAGCAGTAAATGCTTGCCCATCGATGAATGTCACCGTTTCGGCATCTCTTGTCAAGGTTTTCATGATATATGAAAGTGAAACGACCAATGGCTTTGATTTGCCCGTGAGTTTCATGACGTCAACTTTGGCACCACCTCCAACGATTGAATACTTCGCTTTTGCGGTACCTTCAAGCATCATATAAGATCCATCGGTAAGGTTATAAGCTTCGTATTTTGCACCTTCAGCATCTTCGAGCTTTTCAACAATAATTTTAGCCTCACCCGCTTCGTCTAAGAAGTCTACTTTAACATTCGCAACTACACCTGCTCGGTTTGCCGTAGCCAATCCCGCAGGCTTAAATCCGTTATAGCCATAAATGGTAGGGAACGCCGCTAACTCTCTGCGAGTAAAGGTTTCATTGGTATAGCCATTCTTGGTATAAGGCGCTTTATGCCAAAGGTTGGTTTCAGAAGAAGGCGCAAACTTATACACGTGATTGTGAAAATTATCGTAAATCGAATAGTGGTTCGACCACATATCTCCATTTACAGTGCCATCCTCAAAATTGACGTCAGACTCGACGTTCATCACCTGAGCCATTTCTACCGTAGGTGACTGTGCTAAAGGGTTGTAAAAATCGCGATCATTCTTCATATAATTTACAGTAGCGACCGCTTTATACATTTTACCCGACTTATAGCCCCCTTTAAGAGTGACTAGCAATGCATTTCCATCCAACCCTTGGGTACTTGCAACTGTATCTGCTGCATTAGCCAAAAAGCCCACATTGTCTGATCCCATGGCATATTCTGCATTGGCTGAAAAAATCGCATTGGTGCCTTTGTCTTTCTTATTCAAATCAAAACCCGCACGCACAGCAATTACGCTCAGATCTTCGGCTAGCAAATCTCTTTCTAATAAGCTAGCCGCACCATCAGCACCGCGATAGGTTGACTTGCGATCAAATACAGAAAGGTAAGAGGCTCCAAAGGCTCCGCCTTTGAGAGATAGATCAAAATTTGTTCCGAAGGCAAATTTTTCAAGTTTCGCCACTTCGTTTTCATTCGTCACTTTTGATTCGGGTTTAACGTTGCGAAGACGCGAGCCAAAAATTCCAAAATGAGCTTCATCAAGTACACCTGAAACCTCAGCGTCCACCTGCAAGTTTACCCCTTGCATCATGCGCAAGTTATCACCAATAAAATATTCTTTCTGGGCTTCTCTGCGATCTTGAGCGAAAATGTCTGCTTCATACATCACATTTTCTTCTTGCGCCCATACGGTTAAAGGTGAGTACTTCGTTCTGAAGTCACCCAAGTTAAAAATCAAAATATCGCCAAAGTTCCCGTCGATACTCAACCACCGCGTATGAATTGGGTTAGAGAGGTCAGAGAAAAAATTTCGCCAGTCTTGGTGCATGCGAATAATCGCATGTCCTGAAACATTTGAGTTCGGACGCGCGGTAATGTCAAAATCAACGGAAGTGTATTCCACTGATTCTGTCGTCGGATTCACGGTGTTATCTAAGCGGGCGTCGTCAATCGTCGCTTGGTGAAATTCCGAGCGAAATTCTCCGCTAAAAGAAATTCCTTCTTTGGCGAGAATTGAACTCAGGGTTGTCTTGACGCTGTCGAGTTTAGAACCGTCAGCTTGAGCAAGACCAGTCGCTCCCATCAGAAGACCGGCGCTTGCGGCGAGAGTAGTCATTTTGTTCTTCATGATCATTCCTTGTTTACTCTAAATTCTTTAATTAAAACCACATTTTGATTTCGCCGGATAACAACCAGCCACTGAAATCATTATTAGGGATACTCAAAGGACCATCGGCGGCAATTAGTTTTTTAATTGTGCCGAGTTGAGAATTCAGCCCTTCATCCGTTCTCTGAAACCATTTAAGTCGACCGTGTAAGCCTACACGAGGTGAAAAATCCCAATCGAAACCCACACCCAGTGCTAAATCGCGATAATCAATAGGGACATTGAGAGTTCTTCCCCAACGCGAACTATCGTTTCTATACTCTGTAAGATCTGCTTGATAAGCTGCAGTAGCGGTATTGTACTCTTCAGTTGTCGCGTAATCAGCCGCATTGGGTTCTTCACGATCAAACAAAGTGGGAATCCACATATAAGACTTAGAGCTTTTCCAATTTTCAAACCCTAAAAGTCCAAGCACATAAAATGTATTTGTTACTGCCACCGCTGGTTCGATGCGCAAATAATAAGACCAAAGCATCGCATCATCCCCAACTTTAAAAGGAGCGTGCCCTTTGTTAACTCCATTGAGAGATGCATAAACCTCTAGCAAAACATCTTTAGAAGAGTGAATGTAGGGGGCAATATCGTAGGCCCAGTCAAAATCTAGGTTAAAAGTTGATTTCACATTTCGAGGTACTGACGAAGACGTCTGATAAAGTGTGGTGACCTCATTGACATTACTCTGCGCTTGTGTTTCACTTTCATAGGCAACAAAACCTTCAAACATCGCCAAAAAGTCCGAAGTGATCCCTCCAGAATTTGGACCTAAACCCAGCGGATTAAATTGATTTTTACTTTTGTCAGAATAGGTTGGAGCTGATTTTACAGTCACACCATTGCGGTAACTTTCATCGCCCAAGTGTCTATAGTATTTCGTTCCCGCATCAGTCGAGTTATACACATAACCATTCCCCCAACGCATATAAGCACTTTGGAAAAATGAAAACATATCCGAACCGTGCAAACGATAAGGCAAATAAAGATAGTCGCGCGATGCTTCAAGTTGAAAATGGTAGCCATACGCAAAACGCAAATGGCCATAGCCAATGTCAGGAGTAAGTGTTAAAAGAGCACCAGCCATATTTTGAGTATAAGGAGATCCTTCGCCGCGGCCAATAAATTTACCCGCACCCACCATATTCGAACCAAAGGCGTAAAATGCATCATTAGGAGCTACAAAAGAAAAAGGCGAATAGAAGCCAGGAGTAATATATGCCAAATCCAACGTCATTGGCATACTGTAGTTCCCTTTAATTGAAGCGAATGCCGCAAACTTGGGATCTCCTGAGACCGTTTCTACTCGCGATCTTTCAAATCGCTCGACGACACCCGAATCTCCTAAATTTTCATCAAATGTCACGATATCCCTTCTATAGCTATAACCATAGGTCGTATCTAACATTGAGAAACCAATATCCGAGTTAAACGAAAGTTTCTCATCGACCTTGTAATTGAAATCTGTGGTTAGCGTTGTGAAGGTCTTGTAAAAAGCCTTTCTTTCGGTGAGGTAAAGTTGCTCACCCAAATAGTCGTTATAAGTCGAATCAATTGCACGGTCATAGCGAGCAAATTTCGAAGCCCATCCTCCATTTGCAAAAATATCATCCTTAGAAATGGTCGTTAGAAAGTTGAGTCCTAAAACCGTTCCATTCTCAGGATTCATATAAGCCAACCGAGAATGAATCATATGCCGATAGCGATCACCGATCCCTCTAGACTTTGCATCGTTACTCAACTCAGTATATCCGACATCTCCAGAAAAATCGTAATAGTCATTTTCTCCGTTGTCATATCGTTCATAGGTTCCAAAAACAAAATTGAAATAAAGGTTGGATGGCAAATCAATAGACTCGAATTGAATTCCATTGAAAGCCTTTTTGTTCCAAGCCGCACGACCCGATTTTTCTCCTTTAACAATGTTATACTCATAATAACGCTGAATAGGCTGCTCTACCTCAAAAGGAAGGTAATCCCAAGCAAAGGTGCGCGGTTGGCTTTTCCAAATCGTCAAAGGAGAAGCCTCAGTCCAAAGAACATTCCCCATCTTCACCCAAAACGACGCGGGTTTGGTGCGAATCGCTAAACCCGCAGACATGTCTTCGTGAATGTTCAACGACTCGTCTGATTTATCGTGACGAGTTGAAGCGGGCTCATATCCATAAGGATAAGTGACCTGATCATTTGTATATAGACCAGGCAAAGTATGTTGAAACCCTATTTTAGCCCAGAGTACTGCTGAGCGATTAGGTTTGGCCACCATTCCCAGGCGAAACATCGAACTGTTTCCTTCCCAGTTGGCTGATGTCCAAGCTCTATCCGTCTTCATCCAATCAGGATATTCTGACATTTCAAAATTTTGAATATGCAGACGAGCTTCCCCCATAAAGGAGACGGGGGAAGATCCGCCAAACATTAACGTCGAGCGCACCTTTGATTCTAGGT
>JBNKYI010000190.1:0-5535 GCA_050300815.1 Fibrobacterales bacterium | reverse complement strand
AGGCCATATCGTCGCTGTCAATTCCGCCTATATAAAACTTTATGGATTCAGTAACTCTGAAGAAGTTGTTGGCAAGAATCAACGCATTATTCGCAGCCCTCGCACCCCTCGCACAGTGTACAAAGAAATGTGGGAGACCATCACCAATGATAAAGTCTGGAAAGGCGAATTGATCAACCTGAATCTCAATGGAGAAGAGTTACCCGTTTACTTATCTATCTATCCCATTTTTGAGGGGAAAAAAAAGATTGGATACATGGGATTCACCTTTGATCGCACTCAACAAGTGGAGCTCGAAAGACAATTGCTTCACTCTAATCGGCTCGCTGTTCTAGGAGTTTTAGGAGCAGGACTTGCCCACGAGCTCAACAATCCTCTTACGAGTATCTCATTAGAGGCCGAAAATTTGCGCGACCATTTTGAAGAAGGCCACGTCGACATTGCTGAAGGCTCCAAGTCTGTTCAAACAATATTACAGGGTGTCGACCGCATGCAGCGAGTTATTTCTCACTTGCTCTCTTACGTTCGCAAGGGTTCAGAAGCTATGGATGAAGTCATAGATCTCGAAGATCTGATCAGAGACTCGCTTCTTTTCTTAGACCGTCAATTTCAAAATCGCAATATCGCCATTGAGCTCGACTTACAATCGGGTTTAAGCATCAAAGGCGCCCGCACAGATCTCGAATCTGTTTTACACAATTTATTGACCAACAGTCGAGACGCCTTTGAAGAAAATAACATTACGGGCAAACCTAGACGCATACGAATTGAAGTTAAACAAATTGAGCCTCTCTGGCTGCGCGTCGTATACAACGATAATGCCGGAGGCATTCCCATTGATGTTATTCCCATGATTTTCGATCCCTTTTTTACCACTAAAAGTGAAGGCAAAGGAACGGGATTAGGACTGTCGATCTCTAATAAGATCATCAAAGAGCACGGGGGGGAGCTTCGCGTAGAATCGGGGCAAGGAGAAACCACATTCTTCATCGGCTTGCCCATTTATACAGGGCCAGAAACCAACAACGACTGGTTAAACGACCTCTAAAGACCGTGCTAATCTTGAAGCGGTGTGCTTTATTTTTTTTTACACTTAGAAAAATCTCACAATGAGTTTATTCTA
This sequence comes from Fibrobacterales bacterium, assembly GCA_050300815.1. GTDB lineage: Bacteria > Fibrobacterota > Fibrobacteria > Fibrobacterales > CAWVXU01 > JBNKYI01. The sequence goes on along the minus strand of JBNKYI010000190.1, from coordinate 4,412 downwards.
TGCAATTTCTTGATGATCTCGTCTTGATTCTCGGATCGGCCGTTTTGGTGATCGCCATCTCCAATCGCTTTAAAGTTCCTGGAATCGCCGGTTTTTTATTAACCGGCATGCTCGTAGGGCCCGGCGGCTTTGGCTGGGTGACATCAGGCGAACACGCCGAGGTCATCGCCGAATTGGGGGTCACCTTTCTTCTCTTTATTGTGGGTTTAGAAATCACCCGAGAAAGACTCAAGGCCCTCGCCCGGCACCTTCTCGTAGGAGGTTCTTTGCAGGGCGCTCTAACTTTTATCCTCTCGATGTCTGTTTTTACATTGCTCGACTTCCCCCCCAAAGAGTCTCTTGTTCTCTCTGCCGTTTGGACACTCTCATCAACAGCTATCGTGCTCAGCATTTATTTCGCCCGCAAAGAAATCAACTCTCCCTATGGTCAATCTGTTACGGGAATTCTTCTCTTTCAAGATTTTCTCGTCGTCCCCTTGATGATCTTACTGCCCATGATCGCTGGGCAAGGCGAAGTTTTACTCAGCGACGCTTTTTTGCGTTTACTCATTGGCACGGCGGTTCTCTTAGGCATCTTACTTATCGGCCGCTACATACTTCCCCTCTTTCTCAAAACCATCATTTTTACTAAAGTCACCGAACTCATCGTTCTCGGCTCACTTTTTACTTGCTTGGGATGCGCAATTCTCACCCATCATATGGGACTCAGCATGGCCCTCGGCTCTTTTCTAGCGGGCATGCTCATTGCCGAGACCGACTACCGCTATCAAGTCTTTGCCGAACTGAAACCCTTTCGCGATCTTTTTCAGTCTCTATTTTTCATTTCTATTGGAATGTTGCTCCCCTTCGACACCCTCATTCAAAATCCAACTCCAATCATTATCTTCACCCTTTTGGGTATCACATTGAAAACGACAATGGCCTTTATCGCCGCCAAGGCCTTGCGACTCACCAGTGGCAGTGCACTCATCGTCGGATTGAGTTTGGCTCAAATCGGAGAGTTTGGTTTTGTCTTGTTAAATGAAGGTCTCTCGCTGCGACTCATTCGCCCCGAGATCTATCAAATCATTTTGGCCAGTGCGATAACCACCATGCTACTCACCCCTCTTCTCATTAGTTTGGGGCATCGCCTCAATCAAAAAAACTCTCGTAACCATTCTAAGCAATCAAGTTCTCACCCTCCCGACGATCAAACTTTAACTCTCATTTTGGGATATGGCCTAACGGGACAAAACTTGGCCAAGGTACTGCGCAATGCCAATATTCCCTACAAAATTATCGATCAAGATGGCTGGATCATTCGCAAAGCAATGGAATCGGGCGAACCCGCTCTTTACGGAGACGGTACGCACCCCGAAATATTAGAAGCCGCAGGAATTCACCGCGCAAATTGTCTCGTGATAACCTCCACAGACTCTCACTCGATTCGTCAGGGCGCTAAAATCGCTCGACAGATGAACTCTGAATTACACATTATTATTTGCACTCGCGAATTAGATCAAATTGATCGACTTATTGAGCTGGGGGCTAACGAAGTGATTGTCGAAGAACTCGAATCATCTATCGAACTTGTCACTCGAGTTTTACAACGAGCACACCTGCCCATGAATTTGATACGCACTCAATCTCGACTGCTAAGAGGGCATCAATACGAGATGCTGCGCTCTATGGATCCCAGCCCCAAGGCTCGCAAAGAAATTCTCAGCTTACTTTCTGCAGGAACTGTAGACTCCTTTTTGATCTCTGAAGATAGCCCTTGGGTCAATCTCTCTCTGAGCGATTTAGGGCTCTATCGCGAAAAGGCGGCCACTATCGCCGCTGTAATTCGCGCAGAGATTACCCACCCCAACCCATCAAATGAATGGGTTTTAGAGGGAGGGGATATTCTCATCTTGCTCGGCTCTCACATTCAAATGGATAGGGCTTGGAAACTGCTTGAAAAATCAGAGGTTCATCAAGACTCAGACTCTGTTGAATGAGCGGGAGGAAGAGGAGCGGCATAACCTATAGCGAGCAATAGAAGACCCACACCGATAAATGAAACCACTCGAGCTACAGCTCCTGTTTTAGATAAATCGATAAGGAATAATTTAAATACGACCAAACCAAGGAGTACGGCACCCGTAATCCACAATTCTCTTTTTAATTTCTTGGCGGCAAAAACCATCAAACTCATGCTCACTGCAGTCCATAGCAAGCTGATTCCCGTTTGAAACAAAGGTGAATTCCACAACGACTTCAAATCGTAGTCAATCCCAGAAAGTGCAACAATACGAGCCCAAATAGAGCTGATGAATAGAAGCACCAGTGAGCTCCAAGCCATCATCATTCCCTTCATGATATTCTTTGATAAATGCTGTCTTTTAAGCATCTTCAACATGATATAGAAGCCCGCAATTTGCGACAAATCAAGGGGAGAGACTATAGGCCAATAATATCCAAAAGCCTCACCGTCAAAGAAAAAAGACAAGCATTGCAAACCGGTCAAGATGAAGAGAAAGGGGCGCCAAATTGCCGAGTTATATTCAGCTTCAAAATCGCGGAAAAACGTCTTTTGAAGGATGGCAGGTCGGGTCAATAAAAAATAGATCCCCCCATAGGGCAAGAAAAGAATCGACAAAATTAAACTATGGCTCCAACCCCAATCATCTCCCCAATAGAGAATTTGCACAACGGGAATAAAACTGCATAGCCAAAGATTCATGCGATGTACACGCCCAGCGAGAAAATAGATCTCTTTAAAGCGATAAAGATTCCAAAAGTTTGCCGACCAAAATAGCAGAACACCCAACAGGTTTCGCCATTCAAAAAGATTCACATCGGGGAGCTCACTGAGTAAAGCTCCACTGAATAAAAGGCCAACCCAAGTGCTATATCTCAAAGCTCTTTGCAATCGAGTCCAGTTCAAACGAATCCCAATTCTAGCGAGAAGAAATTGGAGTACACCCATGTAAGAGAAAGCATCTGCGATATAAAAATCAAAACTGTTCACGAGCTGAAATACGCCAGCCACTATAGCAATCACAAAGAAAAGGTTTAAGAATATCACTTCAAAATCCCAAGCCTTTTCATTTTTTGACCTCAGATCTTGGAATTTTTTATTGAGATAAGCGCTTCCTAAAAAAGAGCCCATCACAATCAAGACGCCCAAAAATGGCGTATTGAGAAATGGCCATGTCGCTTCGCGTTCAAGAGTGTATGCGAAATAAGTGAACCCGCCAATCAGTTGCAACACCATCGCAAAATATCTCGCATAGACTCGATTCTGACGAATCGAAACCCAAAGTATTGCCAGCGATTCAAGGGCCCAAACAGCCCCTGTTAATTCGGGATCAATGGCAAAGGGAATGGTCATCGTGTAAAAGACGGTTCCCAAAGCGATAAAGCTCTCACCCAATAGACCCGAACCGCTTTTTTTGTAAAGCTTTAAACCTGTAAGCAAATAAAGGTTGCCCAACACAAATGAGCTGACCGCAATGCCATATTCAAAAGAACTCGCCAAAGGAATTTGCAAACCAAAAGCAATTAAAGGCAAGCCAAAAACCAATGTGCCATCTACTGTCGATTTTAACTGAACTTCACGATGAATTGCATAAAGCACACTTATGGCAAAAAACATTAAAAAGAATAAGATGAGAAAAAACTGCGAACTTACATACAATTCGTTAGAGTACTTTAAAATGCCCCATGTCGTTGCCACTCCAAACGTTGAAAAGAAACCGACCAAATTCAGAGGTCGCCACGCCTTAAACCAAGCCACCCCTAACAAACCGCTATTGACCAACGCATAGTAAGCAAAGAGAACAGTGTGTTGACCCGAGTTCGAACTCGTTAGCAGGGGTGAAGCATAAGCACCCAAAAATGCACTAATCGCCAGACCTAGCGAATTTTGACGAATCGCTAAAAAAACCAATAATCCAGAAGTTGTTGTTAACCCAATAAACGTCACTGGCAGAGGAATAATTTCATAGACCTTACCCGCCGCCAAAAGTACACCATAAAAGATGGCCATCGCCAAGCCCTGTAAAATAGTGCCGTAATTGTCTTTTCGATTTCTCCACTTTAATCCGGCAGCCAATACGACACAAGAACCTAGAGCCACAGCAAGCAACCTCACCTCAATAGAGACTTTTGAATGCTCTGACGCATATTTTAACAGAAAGGATACACCGATAAATAGAATCAGTCCTCCCACTTTAACCACCGTATTGCCCTTGGTAAAAAATTCTTTGACCCGATTCCACACTCGTTCAAAAATCTGATCGATGGGAGTCTTGCCATCATCGTCTGCTAAGGTCTTCACCGAAGAGTTCGATTCTGCAGACACTTCTACTAATTCTGAGGGTTTAAAAGACTCCTGAATCCCTATTGCCTTCGTGCCCCCTGCTCTATCCAACGGATCTCTCACAGAC
>JBNKYI010000189.1:0-5641 GCA_050300815.1 Fibrobacterales bacterium | reverse complement strand
CGTACGTTTTCACATTCGCAATTGGCTCATGTTCGATACTGGCGTTAGCAACCTCTACAACTCTGATGCCAACGCTAATAAAACCCAAATTCACGCCAATATCTCAGGTGTTATCCCCTTAGAATCTTTGAGTAACCGCATTTCAAATTACTTCTAAACCCACCCACTCGTCTTAAACTCGGAGAACATCATGAAACTCTTCTTTTGCATACTCTTCTTAGCGGTCCTTACGCTCTCAGCTCAAGATGCTGAAGATCAAGGAGATGACCAGGCCAAAAGCCTGGCCATCCTCCCTTTCACTGACCACACCAAAGGTTTAGGACAACTTTCTGCGACAATTCCCGATCTTCTCATCACCGAATTGGTCAATATCAAAGGATTGAGACTGGTAGAAAGAGGCAAGGTCGAAGAAGCAAAAAAAGCCATTGCCATCGAAAATGAAAACTTTAATCCTGCAGAAAATCAACTTGAAGTAGGGAAGTGGCTGGGAGCAGAGTATTTGATGCTAGGAAGCATCACTCGACTCGGGTCTAAAATTAGAATCGACATGAGAGTCATCGACGTCAAGTCAGGAACAATTCACTTCGCCAACGGAGCCCAAGGATATGAAAATGACATTTTCGGCTTAATCGAAGAACTCGCTCAAAAAGCGAAAACAGCTCTCTCACCCAAAAATGAAAATACTCGAAACATCGCTGAAATTCCCCAAAATCAAGACCCCTTCACACATACTCAAATCACTCGCAAAATTCTATTCACGCTTGATTTAAAACTCGGCTTATTCACCACTCGAAATTTCCCCATTCAAAAAATCAGACTCTATATCGACGGTCACCTCATTGCCGAAAGCGCTCCAATCAATCAATTCAACCGTCAGTGGGAACTCTTTGAAGCCGAGCTGACTCATGGTGAGCATCAAATTGACATCGTTCACGGGATCATTAACCGCAAAGGAGAGTGGGTTAAGGCCATTGCCGAACAACCCTCCGCGTTTAAAGTATGGATTGATGAGACAACCGAACAACGAATGGTGTATAGCCAAACCGTTTACAACAACGAAGTTAAATATTCAAATTTACGTTAGCTAGGAGGGCACTGCATCACTCTATTTCAAGAGCTTTGATGCGGTATAGCAACGTGCGGCGGCTGATCTTTAGAGAGGCCGCCGTTTTTGTTTTATTCCAACGATTTTCTTCAAGAGCTCTCAATATCGCTTGACGTTCTGATTGATTGCGCGTTTCTTTGAGAATACCTAAAGGGTTCTCAGCATTCCGCTTCTCTGAAGTTTCATATTGATTTGAATTCGTCTCACTCTCTGGTAGCAACAAATCAAAACTCAGTTCATCCCCATCAGTGAGAATCACGGTTCGCTCAATAAAATTTTCTAATTCTCTAATATTGCCCGGCCAAGAATAAGAGTTCAGTACTTTAATGTTTGCAGAGCTCAGCACAAAGTTTTTTTCGAGTTTCTCATTCCAACGCTCTAGAAATATTCGACTGAGGTATTCGATATCTTCAGGTCTTGACCTAAGGGGAGGAAGCTCAACAGGAAGCACATTGAGCCGAAAGAAAAGGTCTTCGCGAAATTCTCCCTTTTGCACCCTCTCTTTTAGATCTCTGTGAGTTGCGGCAATCAATCTGAAATTCACCGATCGACTCTTTCCTTCTCCCAAACGCTCAAGAGTTCGTTCTTGTAAAACTCTCAAAAGTTTAACTTGCATCAACAAAGGCATCTCACCAATCTCGTCGAGAAACAAAGTTCCTCCTTCGGCCATTTCAACCTTACCCGGTCGGTCGCTAACGGCTCCAGAAAAAGCGCCTTTGGCATGGCCAAAGAGTTCGGATTCGATAAGAGATTCGGGAATCGCTCCGCAGTTCACTGCGACAAAAGGTCCCCTCGCCCGTGGCGAATTTTCGTGTACAAAACGGGCCATCACTTCTTTGCCCGTTCCGCTTTCTCCTAAAATCAGAATATTCGTATCGTTTTGCGCCCCGCGCAAAGCGCGAGTTCTGGCCATTTTCATCACTTCAGACTCACTGCCATGATCTTCAGAAGCCGCTTGAGCAGGAGCTTTAGAGACTCTCAGCAATTTCATCACCCGCTCTCTCAATTCTCCGTTATCAAAAGGCTTAGTCAAAAAATCCTGCACTCCCATACGCATGGCTTCAATCACCGTATCCATTGTTCCGAAGGCTGTCACCATCACTGCAGAAATCCAGTGTTGCTTGTTTTTCATCGCCTTGATCAACTCTAAACCATTTTGACCCGACATATTGTAATCGGTTACTAAAACAGAAAACACCTCATCTTCGGCAAGCTCTAATGCCTCTTCTGCCGATGAAGCCGTCGTAACTTCTAAGCCTGCCTTTTGCAAAACTGCACTGATAATTGTTCTGATATTGGGTTCATCATCAACCACTAACACCTTGCCTTTTTCTTTCATAACTCCCTCGTTCTCAACAACTCCAAGCCAACTAAACCGGTCTAAATTTAAATCGCCACATTCCCCAAAAGAATCCAAGTACAGCTGCAAGTAAGGCAACAAAGTCTCGACCTCGAATGTAAAATCGATTACTTCGACTTACCCTCGACTCTTTCATGCCAAGAATAGCGGGTCTTTTACGCAAAACCCAACCGTATCGCTTAGGCCCGATCAATACTTTGTTCCACTGCAAATACTTTTTCCCTCGATAATCTGCCAACAACAACAAGTCTCCTTGATCGAGTCGCATCAACACCTGTGATCTCGTATCTGGCTTGCTAAAAATGGCCACCTCTTTTTCGGCAATTTCTGTAAACAAATAGTGTGAAGAATAGAGCTTTTTTTCACCAAAATCTCTGATGCTCCCCGTTGTATAAGGCAATGCCAACCAAAAAAGAGACGAAAGAATACTGCCGTAAAAGGCTCCCTTAAGCCACCTCATAAAAAGTCGCGGCACAAAGGCTTTGCGCAAAAACCACCAAATCCCCCCTACAAAACACACTCCTAGACCTATGCTCAGCAAAGGATATTCTTGTAAGGTGCGCTTAGGATTCAATAAAAAGAGCGCAAAATTTTCAGAGTCGCTCAGTAAATATCGAATAAAGTGAATGTATACAAGATAGAGCCACCCTAAGCTAACTAGCAGATAGAGTAGCAATTCTTTTTGCTGACGCGGAGAGGCGGGTAACAGATGCGTATGAGATATCTGCTGGCTGAGATCTTTGTGGGTCTTCCAACTCACTCGCGACACCCCTATTGTCTCACTTTTTCCTTTAGCTTTAAAACGACCCTTTTTCCCTATGCGAAACCACTTCGCCTTCAGCGATTTATGGGTATTTTCTGATATAAGAATTTCGTCACCGACGGCCTCACTCTGAATACGAGCCGCCACATTTACCGCATCGCCAAAAACATCATTGTGTTCGATCACCGCCTCACCTCGATGCAAGCCTATGCGAATGTGAATTTGAAACCCTTGGCGCTTTGCCCTTTCTTTTTCAAGCACCTGCTGCATCGCGATGGCACACAATACGGCTTTGTTTGGGTTTTTAAAACTCGCCATAATGGCATCGCCAATCGTTTTAACCACCTTGCCATGATACTTGCGTACAACGGGAAACAAAACTCGGTTATGCCAATCAACGAGCAAGCGCGCCTTGATATCCCCCTCTTTTTCCCAAATTTTTGTAGAACCCACGATATCGGTAAATAGAATGGTCACCGACTTTCGCCGAATGCGAAATTCCTTGGACTTTTGATCCAAATGCTTAGTCATTATTCCGTGACGAGTTCTGGTTTAACCAGTTGTTGACTGATGCAATATTTAAAATGCAATTCGCTCCAGTGTGCAATATCATAACGCAAAGAGATCCATGCCGCAGTTTCTAGACATTCTATTTCTCTCTCGGCAATTTCTTGCACCACCTCATGCAAACTAGGGTTGTGGCCTACGATCAAAATATTATTGAGATGTGCAGGAGTTGCCCGAATAAAATGCAACAGCGAATCTTTGCTTGGCATATAAAGATTTTCTCGGTATTCAACTTCCATTCCCGGCAAATCAAAATGACTTTCAATTTCTTTAAAGGTCTCTACCGCTCGAACAGCCGTTGAACAATAAATTCGGTCAAAAAAATGGACCTCGTCTTTGAGTCGCTGCGCAGTTTGTTCGACCTCTTCAAAACCTTTTTCAGTCAGCGTCCTCTCTTTATCCTCTGTATAATCTTTCGCTTGAGAACGTCCATGTCGAAATAAGACCAATGTTTTAGTCATCTTTTCTACTCAACCCTTCTCCAGAGTCTTTGGTAAATTTGTCGACAATATCCGGGATCATATCTACCACTTTGCCCAATACCCCTCCCTCTTTGTTAACGGGAAGCAATTTGACTTCGTCATCACTCACCACCAAAAAAGCAATCGGTTCAACTTGAATCCCGCCACCTGATGCCGACAGTTCGAGCTTACTTTTATTGCCCGCCAACCCAAAGCCCATAGACACCTTAGACACGGGAACAATCGTTTTAGAACCGGTTTGAATGGGTTTTCCAATCACAGTCTCGGCTTGTGAGATACTTTTCAGATTTTCAAGAACGGCCGCGGCCAAAGCTTCTACAGACATAATTTCTCCTGGTTAACTGAAAAATAATACTTTTTCCTTTTATGCGTTAATGCGCATATACGCAACCCTTTGTTTTTTTTGTACAATTCCCCCGTATATCCAAAGGAGGCATTATGGCCAATTACGTTTTTACGTCTGAATCCGTATCAATGGGACATCCTGACAAGATGGCAGACCAAATTTCTGATGCGATTCTCGATGCGATGCTCGCTCAAGATCCACATAGTCGGGTCGCTTGTGAAACCATGATCACCACAGGAATGGTCGTGATCGCCGGTGAAATCACAACCAAAGCTCAAGTGGATTTTCAAGAAATCGTACGCAACACGATCAAGAATATCGGCTATGACAGTTCAACTAAGGGTTTTGATTATCAAACTTGTGCCGTCATGGTGGCTCTCGACAAACAGTCTCCCGACATTGCCCAAGGCGTAAACGAAGGGGAAGGCACTTTTAAATCTCAAGGTGCCGGTGACCAAGGCATGATGTTTGGCTACGCCTCAGACGAAACAAGCAGTTTGATGCCCTTACCCATTTCTCTTTCTCACAAATTGGTTGAAAAACTCGCCACCGCTCGCGAAAAAAACATTTATCCCTATCTGCGTCCCGATGCCAAATCGCAAGTTTCTGTAGAATATGACGAAAACCACAAACCGGTGCGCATTGACACCGTGGTCATTTCGACTCAACACGACGAAGACGTTAAACTGCGCCAAATTCGCGCCGATATGACCGAATTTGCTAAAGAGGTTTTGCCGAAAAAACTCGTCGATGCCAAGACCCGCTTTCTCATCAATCCCACGGGCCGTTTTGTCATTGGGGGCCCAATGGGAGATTGTGGACTGACCGGTCGTAAAATCATCGTAGACACTTACGGCGGTATGGCACGTCACGGTGGTGGTGCTTTCTCTGGAAAGGACCCAACCAAGGTTGATCGCAGTGGTGCCTACATTGCAAGGCAAGCCGCCAAGAGCATTGTTGCAAATGGCCTTGCTCGCCGCGCCATTGTCCAGGTTTCCTATGCCATTGGTGTGCCTGA